>NZ_JBQJIK010000019.1:0-101254 GCF_052078665.1 Inquilinus sp. CA228
CGTTCACCCCGGTCTCGACCAGCGTGCCGGCGAGCTGGCGCTCGAACCGGGTGCCGATCCGGGCCAGCAGGGCCGAGCGCAGACCGTCGAGCCAGCCCAGGATGATGAAGGCGAAGCCGGCGACCAGCGTCAGGAACACCAGCGTCTCGACATGGGCGCTGCCCAGCACCCGGTCGAACAGCTGGTACGAATAGAGCGGCGACACCATCACCAGGAGGTTGAGGACGAAGCTGAATCCCGCCGCCACCAGGAACCAGGGCCTGACCGACCTCATGGCCTGGCGGGCGGCGCTCGGCGGTGTCGATTCGGTCTTCGCCATAATCTTTTTTCCCCTCGTCGGCGCCCCCAGGCGCCACCGCCCGAAGCCGACTTTATATACCGGCGTATACTGATCGAGAAGCAGATCGCCCCGCTACCGGAAAGCGAACTGAATCCCCCGAAGGACCCGTAATTGAATAAATCATTCCGGCTTTTGTAACTGTGTCATAGGTAACACCCATTGTCCCGACAGATTCAGGGAGGGGCATGGCAAAATTCTGACTATTTCAAGACCGATCCTTCTCCCTTGGCGATTGGCCCCGACGGAGTCTAGGATGGCCCCGCATGGAACAAAGAAGCAACCTGGACTCCCTGGCCCGGCTGCAGACGGCGCAGGTCACGCGCGGGGTCCGCCGCTGGTTCGCCGCCGCCGGCCAGGCCAGCCTGCCGGAGTTCGGGCTGCCCGACGGCCGCCGCGCCGACATCCTGGCGCTCGACGGGGCGGGCGGCATCACCCTGGTCGAGGTCAAGGTCTCGATCGCCGATTTCCGCGGCGACCGGAAATGGCCGAACTACGCCGCCTATTGCGACCGCTTCTGCTTCGCCGTGCCGGAGGATTTCCCGCAGGAGCTGATCGGCCCGGATTGCGGCCTGATCGTCGCCGACGGCTTCGACGCGGTGCTGCTGCGGCCGCCGCCGGAACACCGCCTGCCGCCGCCCCGGCGCAAGGCGCTGGTGCTGGAGTTCGGCCGGGTCGCGGCCCAGCGCCTGCACCTCTTGGAGGACGAGGGCGCGCTGGTCGGCTGGCGCGGCACCGGGGCGATCTGACCCTGCGAACGATGTCTGCGATGCGGCAGGGCCATGGCCGGCCCCGTCAAAGCGACTTGGCGACCTTGCGGCCGGCGCGCTTCGGGGCGGCCGTGCTGGCCCGCAGCAGCAGCTGGTTCGGCAGCGTCGTCTTGAGCGGCGGATCTGCGGCGTCGCCGTCCAGCAGCTGCAGCAGGATCTCCGCGGCCTTGGCCCCGAGGCGCGCCGTCGGCTGCCGCAGCGTGGCCAAGGGCGGCTCGCAGAAGGCGCCGACCGGGACGCCGTCGAAGCCCAGGACGGACAGGTCGCGGGGCACGGCCAGGCCCTGCGACCGCACCGTGCTCATGAAGGCGATCGCGGCGTCGTCCCAGCAGGCGGCCGCCGCGGTCGGGCGCGGCGTCAGCGCCAGATAGGCCCGGGCGGCGTCGACGCCGCTCGGGAAGCCGTCCTGGAACGCATGGCCGCCGCCGTGCCGGACCACCGCCCGGTCGGGCAGGCCGGCCGCCGCCAGCGCCTCGGCCAGCCCGCCGAACCGCTCGGCCTCGTGATAGCTGCCGTCCGGCCCGGCGATATAGAAGAACGACCGGTGGCCCAGGCCGATCAGGTGCAGCACCGCCGCGCGCATGGCCTTGCGGTCGTCGGCGATCACGCTCGGGATCCCGGCGGCGCTGCGGTCCTGCAGCACCGACACGATCGGGATGCCGGCATTGGCGAGCGACCGCTGGCCATGCGGCGGCAGCTCCGCGGCGCCGATCAGGATGGCGCCGCGGACGATGCCGCCGACCGCCAGGTCGGGAATGTGCCGTTCCGCCGCCGCCGATCGGTTGCGGCCGGCGATCAGCAGGCTGAAGCCGTTGTCCGAGAGGGTGGAGGCGACGCTCTGCAGCACCTCGGGGACGATCTGCGAGGCGCCGTTGGCGATCGCCGGCTCCGACAGGATGGCCATGACGATGTTGGACGTGCCGACCCGCAGGTTCCGGGCGGCGGCGTTGGGGACGTAGCCGAGCTGCTCGACCGCCGCGACGATCCGGCAGCGCGTCGTCTCGTTGACCCGGCCGGGATTGGCCAGGGCGCGGCTGACCGTCGAGGTCGCGACGCCGGCTAGCCGCGCGACATCGCGCATGATCGGTCCGAACGTCTGACTGTCCCGGGGCCGCCTGCCCATGATCCTGCGCGATCTTTCCCGTTTTGCCGCCGGCCATGCCGTCCCGCGGCGACGTGCCGTCGCGAGCAACCGGGGGCCGATACGCCGGAGCGAAAGCCATTCCATTAGACCCGGGAAAAAGCTGTTGCAAAGCGCGGTAACGTTGCCACTATCCGGCAATCGATTGCCGACTTGTGCCGCCTGGCTCCGCCGGGCTGTCCAGGCACGCCGGCTCCAAAGGGATGCGCCGCATCGCACCGATCGCGTGTGCCGATGTCGCGGATCGTTGCCCAGCAGAATCGAAGCATTTGGCGGGAGACGTTGAGAATATATCCGATCAAATTCCTATTTATAACAGCTAGAAACAATGAAACCCAGGGCTTGAAATCATATTTCATTGAGATTTTCGGTATTTATTTTCTATGTCGGTCATAATTTTATTTAAACTGAATCATTAGGACTCATTAGATTCTTCTGGCAACTTTCCTGAAACAGAACTTTTCTTAATACATCCTTGGTTTGGGATTTGCGCCCTAGGAGGGAACAATGGCTGTTATCAACGGCACCGCAGGCAACGACGATCTCACGGGTGTCAACGGCGGCACCGCTGACGCCGACACGATTCATGGTCTGGCCGGGAACGACACCATCTGGGCCGGAGCCGGGAATGACTCGGTCTTCGGCGATGATGGCAATGATATCCTGACCGGCGGTCAAGGATCCGATGCCGTCGACGGCGGAGCCGGGATCGACACTGTCGACTTTTCGCCCGAGACCTCGACCGGGGGGGTCACGGTCAACCTTGCGACCGGCCTCGGCAGCGGCGGCAACGCGGCCGGCGACACCTTCACCGGGATCGAGAACGTCATCGGCACCGCCGAGGCCGACACGCTGACCGGCGACGCCGGCGCGAACAGCCTCACCGGCAATGAAGGCGCCGATGACCTGGTCGGCGGCGACGGCGACGACGTCCTGATCGGGGGCGCCGGCGCCGATGCCCTCACCGGCGGCGCCGGCATCGACCAGATCCGCTACGACGACGACGCCGCCGTCACGGTCAACCTGGCGACCGGCGCCGTCGGCGGCGGCGCCGCGGGCGACACGTTCACCGGCATCGAGAATTTGGTCGGCTCCCAATTCAACGACACGCTGACAGGAGACGCCGGGGCGAATCGGCTCCATGGCTTCCTCGCCAACGACACGCTCAACGGCGGGGACGGCGACGATGTCCTGACCGGGGGCAGCGGCGCCGGGCCCGGTGCGGACTATGGCGCCGATGCCCTGAACGGCGGCAACGGCAACGACACCGTCGACTACACTCTCGAAGGTCAGTTCGAAGCCGTGTCCATCAACCTGGCGACCGGTGCCACCGGCGGCCAGGCCGTGGGCGACACCCTGACCAGCATCGAGAACGTCACCGGCACCACCTTCAACGACAGCCTGGTCGGCAGCGCCGGCGCCAATGTCATCAACGGCAGTGACGGCGATGACGGCATGAGGGGCGCCGGCGGCGCCGACACCCTGATCGGCGGCGCCGGCACCGACACGGCGGGCTATGGGGACTCGGCGGCCGGGGTCACGGTCAACCTGCAGGCCGCCACCGCCTCCGGCGGCGACGCTGCGGGCGACACGCTGACCGGGATCGAGAACCTCATCGGTTCCGGCAATGCGGACCAGCTCACCGGCAGCGACGCCGCCAACATCCTGCATGGCGGCGCCGGGGCCGACACCATCAACGGCGGCGCCGGCACCGATTCCATCGACGCCGGCAGCGAGGACGACATCGTCTCCGGCGGGGCCGGCATCGACTCGCTGTGGGGCGGCACTGGCGACGACCAGATCGATGGCGGCGACGGCGACGACAAGCTCCAGGGTGCGGCCGGGGCCGATGCCCTGACCGGCGGCGCCGGCATCGACGTCGCGTCCTACACCGCCAGCCGGGCCGGGGTGACGGTCGACCTCGCCGTCGGCACCGGCACCGGCGGCGACGCCCAGGGCGACACCCTGACCGGCATCGAGCAGCTGATCGGATCCAACGCCAATGACACGCTGAGCGGCGACGGCGGTAACAACGGCCTCTGGGGCGGCGCCGGCGACGATGTCCTCACCGGCGGGGCCGGGGCCGACACGCTCAAGGGCGGCGCCGGCAACGACAGCTTCGTCTACACCGCGATCGGCGACAGCACGGTGGCGCCGGCCGGCAAGGACGTGATCTCGGACTTCGCGGCCGGCGACAAGATCGACCTTTCCGGCATCGACGCCGACGGCAACGAGGCCAATGGCGACACCGCCTTCACCTTCGGCACCGGCAACTTCACTGCCGGCGCCGGGCAGCTGCGGGTGGTGGATTTCGGCGACGGCCGCCAGGGCGTCTATCTCGAGACCACCGGCGACAAGACCGTGGATGCGATCATCACCGTCTATGCCGACCACGCCCTGACGGCAGCGGATTTCGTGCTGTAACACTCTCTGGGCCGGGCGCCGTAAGGTGCCCGGCCTTGTCATGGCCGGCGCGCGACTGAGCAGGCAGAGCCGGTCGACGGTGGTGGCGCCTTGCGGGGTGCTGCTCAAGGTCATCGCCGCCTGCTTCAGCGATGCCGGAAGACTGCGGATGGGAGTCATGGGCTTGTCGGGCATTCAGCCGCCGTTCGCCCATGTCATCCCAATTCTTCTGCCTCAGTCCAGGGATGCAATCCAGGCACACCCCAGGGGTGCAGTCCGCGTTGCTTCCACTCTGATTGCGGGCATTGGGGAAGAATGATCGGAGATATTGAGACGACTTGCATGTCGCTTTGAGATTGCAGGCAAAACACGATCTGTCGTCAGCGGATATGACATCTGGACTGCGGCCATTGTCGTGAGGAGCCGCCGGGGGTGCCCGGAGGAATGGCAGCACCCGATGGGACGACGATGGAGACCGGGACGGTGACCATTCCGGACAGCACCGAACCAGATCGACCGCGCGACCGGTCCAGGAGGCTGTGATGACGCAGTTCTTGAACGGCGGGAACGGCGACGACGAATTGGGCGGCTCCAATCCGGGCGATCCAGCCAACCCCGATGGCGTCGACATCATCGACGGCCGGGGCGGCAATGATACCTTGGTCGGCTTCGGCGGCGACGATCTGCTGCAGGGCGGCGACGGCATCGACACGCTCCTCGGCAACGAGGGGGACGACGTCCTCCAGGGCGGCAGCGGCGACGACCTGATCAATGGCTATAGCGGCGCCGACGAACTCAACGGCGGCCTGGGCATCGACATGGCCTTTTACCAATTCTCGGCGGCCGGAGTGGCCGTCAACCTGGCCACCGGCACCGGCGTGGGCGGCGATGCCCAGGGCGACACGCTGGAGTTCATCGAGAACCTCGCCGGCTCGGCCTTCGGCGACGCCTTGACCGGGGACGCCGGCCCCAATTGGCTGGCCGGCGGCGACGGCAGCGACCTGCTTCGCGGCGGCGCGGGGGACGACCTCCTCCAGGGCGGCAACGCCGACGACCTGATCAGCGGCGAGGGCGGCGCCGACGCCATCGACGGCGGCGCGGGCATCGACGAGGTCTTTTACGAGTTCTCGGCGGTCGGCGTGACCGTCAACCTGGCCCTCGGCACCGGCACGGGCGGCGACTCCCAGGGCGACACGCTGACGGGCATCGAGAACGTCAACGGCTCGTCCTTCAACGACATCCTGACGGGCGACGCCGGCGCCAATTTGCTGAGCGGCGCCAGTGGCGACGACGCGCTCCGCGGCGGCGCGGGGGACGACAACCTCTTCGGCGGCAACGCCAACGACACGCTCGAAGGCGGTGCGGGGGGCGACGACCTCCGCGGCGGCGCGGACACCGACACGGCGGGCTATGGGGGCTCGGCGGCCGGGGTGACCGTCAGCCTGGCCCTCGGCACCGGCGCGGGCGGCGACGCCCAGGGCGACACTCTGACCGAAATCGAGAACCTCGTCGGTTCGGCCTTCGCCGATCACCTGTACGGCGCCGCCGGTGCCAATGCGCTGAGCGGCGGCGACGGCGGCGACACGCTCCGCGGCGGGGCCGCGGGCGACGCTCTCAACGGCGGCGACGGCTCGGACTTCGCCAATTACCAGGGCTCGACGGCGGCGGTGTCGGTCAACCTGCTGACCGGCGCGACCTCCGGCGGCGACGCCGCGGGCGATGTCCTGACCAGCATCGAGAACCTCTACGGCTCCAGCCATGACGACCAGCTGACCGGCAACGACGCCCGCAACATCATCGGCGGCGAGCTCGGCAACGATATCCTCGCGGGCAATGGCGGCGACGACAGCCTCTCGGGCGAGGCGGGCGACGACAATCTCTCCGGCGGCGACGGCAACGACCGGCTCGTCGGCGGCGATGGCGTCGACACCATCCATGGCGGCGTCGGCGCGGATTCGATCGATGCCGGCACCGGCAACGACGCCATCTTCGGCGAGGCCGGCAACGACGCCGTCACCGCCGGTGCCGGCATCGACCAGGTCGACGGCGGTGATGGCAACGACTTCATCGTGGGCGGCGCCGGGGCCGACGCCATCACAGGCGGCGCGGGCATCGACACCGCCGCCTATTTCGGTTCGGCCGAGGCTGTGACCATCAGCCTCCCGGCCGGCACGGGCTTCGGCGGCGACGCCGAGGGCGACACGCTGACCGGGATCGAGCAGGTCATCGGATCCGACTTCGCCGACAATCTCGGCGGCAACGCCGGCAACAACACCCTCTGGGGCGGCGCCGGCAACGACGTGATCGCCGGCGCGGCCGGGGCCGATTTCCTGAAGGGCGGCGCCGGCACCGACACCTTCGTCTACAACAGCATCGCCGACAGCACCGTGGCCGCGTCGGGCAAGGACACGATCGCGGACTTCGCCACCGGCGACAGGATCGACCTGTCGGCGATCGACGCCAACGGCTCGGGCGGCGCCTTCATCTTCGGCACCGGCGGCTTCACCGGCGTTGCGGGCGAGCTGCGGGTGGTCGATTTCGGCTTCGGCCGCCTGGGTGTCTATCTCGACACCACGGGCGACAAGAGCCCGGACTCGATCATCACGGTCTACTCCCACCACGCCCTGACCGCGGCGGATTTCGTGCTCTGATGTCCTCGGCCCGGGCGCGCTGCGCGTCCGGGCCGTTGTTCCATCGCTCTCGGAACGCCGCGGATTCCCTGAGAATTCGCCGGTTAACACAATGTTCATTGCGCTCGCCTGCGATTTTTGTTCATGATATGTTCTATGAAGAAAGCGCACTTCGTCTCCACCCCGCAGCCAGCCGCACCGGCCCCCGATCGGGCCGATGCCGAGCAGGCGGCGCGCATGCTCGACCGGCTGGCCGAGATGGCGATGGAGCGCGCCGAGGCCATGCATGCCGCCTCCCTTGCCGCGATCAAGGCCGGCGACGCCGCCACGGTCCGGGACCTCGAGCTCTCGCTCGACCGCGTCGCCCGCGGCGTCCGCCACACCCTGGCGCTCAAGGCCCATCTCGCCCGCGAGCGGCAGGAGATGGCGGACAGAACCGAGGCCGGTGCCAGGGCCCGGGCCGAGGCGAAGGACCGGCGGCGGCGGCAGGTGGCCGGTGCCGTCATCGGCGCCATCAAGGCCACGCCCCGGATGCCGCCGTCGGGCGTCGGGCTGTATTCGAGCGCGATGTGGAAGCGGCTGTTCGAGACCGAGATCGACGCCGTCCTCGCCCTGGCCGGGCACCCGATCGAGGAGATCGTCCTCCGCCTCTGCCGCGACATCGGCATCGACCCGAAGATCATCCTGCCGGATGAGCCGGCGCGGCCGGATGGCGGCCGGACGCGGAAGGCGCAAGACGAGCCGCTGCCCGCCCCGCCGTACAATCCCGAATGGTGGCGGTACTGCATTCTCCAGAACGCCAAGGACGGCAAGCCGGACGGCGCGCCCTACTGGTGGGACAGCAAGCTCAAGCAGCGGATCGACCGCCCGCCCTGGGAGCTCAAGCCCGACGGCAGCGGCTGAGCGCTGCCGTGGCCGGCCATCCCTGCCGATCACCAGCCGCGCAGCCTTCACTCTCCCCCTCCTCTTGCGGGAGTGGGTGGGGAGGAGTCCGCGCGCGGCCGCCAGCGGGTAGGATGCGCGATTAACAACGCGGTATGCGTTCGGGTGGTTCCCGTCGCGCGCAAATCCATGTATGTCGTGGGGTCGCATCGGGCCGCGTCGTCCAGCCTTGCAACCCCGAATCAGAGTGGCACTATGCTGAGAACCCGTCCTCGCAAATTTGTCCTCGGCGCCGTGGTCGGTCTCGCCATGGCAGCCGGTGTCGCCCTGCCCGGCACGGCCTCGGCGCAGAACGTGCAGTACATCTCCTCCAGCCGCGACTGGCACGCCTTCCAGTTCAGCGAGAACGGCGGCAAGGCCTGCTACATCGCCAGCAAGCCGACCAAGTCCGAGCCCGCCAATGTCCGCCATGGCGACGTCTTCATCCTGGTCACCAACCGGCCGGCGGAGAAGCAGAAGAACGTGGTTAGCCTGCAGGTCGGCTACACGCTGAAACAGGGCGCCGACGTCACCGCCACGATCGGCGGCAGGAACTTCCAGCTGTTCACCGACGGCAACACCGCCTGGTCGCGCGACGCCGCGGCGGACGACGCGCTGGTCAACGCGATGAAGGCCGGCTCGACCCTGACGGTCAAGGCCACCTCCTCGCGCGGCACCGGCACCAACTACACCTTCTCCCTCGCCGGCATCTCGGCGGCGCTGGGCGAGATCAACAAAGCCTGCGGCGCCTGACCGCACTTCCCTTTACAATCCCGCGGCCCCTTCCCAACGGGAGGGGCCGTCGCCATTTGAAAGCCCGGCTTTCAGGGTCCGCCGGAGGTCCCATGAGTATCGAAACGCACGCCACCACCTTCGCGCCGCCCGCGCCCCGCGCCGACGGCCGCATCAACCTGGTCGGGCTCGACCGTGCCGAGCTGGCGGAGACGCTGGCCGGCATGGGCGAGCCGGCGTTCCGCGCGCGCCAGCTGTTCGGCTGGATGTACAAGCGCGGCGCCACCGACTTCCAGGCGATGAGCGACATGGCCAAGGGCCTGCGCGCCAAGCTGGCGGACGGCTTCGTCCTCGACCGGCTGCAGGTGGTGCGGCAGCAGCAATCCTTCGACGGCACCCGCAAGTGGCTGGCCCGGATGGCAGACGGGCGGGAGATCGAATCGGTGCACATCCCGGAGGAGGATCGCGGCACGCTCTGTGTCTCCTCCCAGGTCGGCTGCACCCTGACCTGCAAGTTCTGCCACACCGGCACCCAGCGCTTGGTGCGCAACCTCGAGGCGTCGGAGATCGTCAGCCAGGTCATGCTGGCCCGCGACATCCTGGAAGACTGGGGGCGGGAAGGGGACGACCGCCAGCTCACCAACATCGTCATGATGGGCATGGGCGAGCCGCTGTTCAATTTCGAGAACGTCAAGCGCGCGCTGAAGCTGGTGATGGACCCGGAGGGCATCGCCCTCTCGCGCCGCCGCATCACCCTGTCGACCGCCGGCGTGGTGCCGATGATGAAGCGCTGCGGCGAGGAGCTGGGCGTCAACCTGGCGGTGTCGCTGCATGCGGTGACGGACGAGCTGCGCGACCAGATCGTGCCGATCAACAAGAAGTACCCGGTCAAGGAGCTGCTGGACGCCTGCCGCGAGTATCCCGGCGTCAACAACGCCCGCCGCATCACCTTCGAATATGTGATGCTGAAGGACGTCAACGACACCCCGGCCGATGCCCGCCAGCTGGTGCGCATCCTCAAGGGCATCCCGGCGAAGATGAACCTGATCCCCTTCAACCCCTGGCCGGGCGCGCCGTTCGAATGCTCGACGCCGGAGGCGATCGAGCGCTTCGCCGACATCCTGATGGAGGCCGGCTACGCCAGCCCGATCCGGACGCCGCGCGGCAGCGACATCCTGGCCGCCTGCGGCCAGCTGAAGTCGGACAGCGTGCGCCAGCGCGCCTCGGCCCGCGCTGCCGCCCCGGCGGCGACCGCCGCGCACTGATCCCCGGGGGGCGTCCGCTCAAGCCATGACCCTCGTCGAATTCATCTACAGCCCGGCCGGCAAGAACCTGCTGCTGTCGCTGCTCACGCTGCCGGCCTTCGTGCTGATCCTGAAGCGGGCCGGCCTGTCGCGGGCTTGGGCCCTGCTGGCCCTGGCCCCGAGCATCGGCATCGTGCTGGTCTTCGCGGTGCTGCTGTTCCGGCGCTGGCCGGCGATCGCCGCGGCGGAGGGCAAGCGGTGAGCGACATCCTCGAGGTCCTGTCGACGATCTACGGCCCGGGCTGGATGACGATGCTGCCGCATTGGGGCACCAACCTCGTCATCGGCATCTACATCGTGATGCTGATGAGCTTCGCCGCCTATGCCCTGGTCAAGGCGCGGGTGACGCCGCTGTGGTCGATCCTGCTGCTGGTGCCTCCGGTCGCGGTGGTCGTGATCTGGGCCATCGCCTTCATCCGCTGGCCGCGCCTCGACGGGCCGCGGCCGCACATCGTGCATCGGGGATGAGGGGCCTCGGCCTGGCTCTCGCGCCGGCCCTGGCCTGGAGTCTCCTCGCATTTCCCGCCCGTGCCGCGGAGACCGACATCCGCGGCTGGGAGAACCTGACCTGGGGCATGACCGCGCAGCAGGTCGAATCCGCCCTGCCGCAGGCCGTGCCGCTGTCGCCGCCCTGGGATTTCGGGCCGCTCTATGCCGAGCGCATGGTGCAGAGCGTGGTGGTCGGCGGCATCGCCTTCGACCTGGTGCCGGAGCTGGCGCGCCAGGACGACCGGCTGGTCCAGATCCTGTTCGAACGGCGCTCGCCGATCCCCGGCCCGGACGAGCTGCAATCCTTCGTCAACGACCTGTACGCCCGGCTGGGGCCGCCGGCCGAGAGCTGCGTCGTCCAATCCGGCCTGGTGACCCGGCTGTGGCGCTTCCCCTCGGCCCAGGTGGCGCTGACCGCGGTCGACTTCTCCGCCGATGGCAGCCGCGGCCGGCTGCAGCGCCTGCTGCTGCGCTACACCGCCGCCGACCGGGCGCCGCCGTCGCCCTGCGAACGGAACAAACCCAGACCATGAACGCGATGGCAACGGAATCGCTTCATTCCACGGCGATCGAGGTCTAGGGTCGAGGCTCTGTCGAACGCCGCGATTCCCCTCTCAGCCCCACCGGGAGCCAAGAGCATGAGCAACTCCTCCGAATACGTGCCGCCGAAGGTCTGGACCTGGGACACGGCGAGCGGCGGCCAGTTCGCCAACATCAACCGCCCGATCGCCGGGGCGACGCATGACAAGGCGCTGCCGGTCGGCCGCCATCCGTTCCAGCTCCATTCGCTGGCGACGCCGAACGGCCAGAAGGTCACGATCATGTTCGAGGAGCTGCTGGCCGCCGGCCATAGCGGCGCCGAATACGACGCTTGGCCGATCCGGATCGGCGACGGCGACCAGTTCGGCAGCGGCTTCGTCGAGATCAACCCGAACTCCAAGATCCCGGCGCTGGTCGACCGCAGCGGCCCGACCCCGATCCGGATCTTCGAATCCGGCGCCATCCTGGTGCATCTCGCCGAGAAGTTCGGGGCCTTCCTGCCGGCCTCCGGCCCGGCCCGCGCCGAAACCCTGTCCTGGCTGTTCTGGCAGATGGGCAGTGCGCCCTTCCTCGGCGGCGGCTTCGGCCATTTCTACGCCTACGCCCCGACCAAGATCGAATACGCCATCAACCGCTACGCCATGGAGGCCAAGCGCCTGCTCGACGTGCTCGACCGGCGCCTGGCGGAGACCGAATACGTCGCCGGCGACCAATACACCATCGCCGACATGGCGAACTGGCCCTGGTTCGGCGGCCTGGCCCTGGGCCGGGCCTATGGCGCGGCCGAGTTCCTCGACGTGCAGAGCTACCAGCACGTGCAGCGTTGGGCCAAGGCGATCGACGCCCGGCCGGCGGTGAAGCGCGGCCGCATCGTCAACCGCCTGTTCGGCGAGCCGTCGGAGCAGCTGCACGAGCGCCACGACGCCGGCGACTTCGAGACCCGGACCCAGGACAAGCTCGCGGCCCAGGGCTAGCCGCTAGAAAGAAGCGCCCCGCTGCAGGCAGCGGGGCGCGATTCTGTCCGGACGTCCGGATCAGACGCCAGATCAGACGAAGGTGAAGTCCGACTGGGTCAGCCCCAGCGCCGCCAGATCGGCCACGCTGTGGACATCCGTCAGGTGGGCGAAGGTGTCGGCGTGGTTGGCCGAGGTGACATAGGCCAGGTTCGCCGTGCCGGTCTTGCTGTCGTAGTAGGCGATGATGTCGCCGGCGGTCTCGCCGGTGATCGCGCTGGCGGCGGCCGAGCCGGAGGCGAAGCCCTGGTCGGTGATCACGACCGCATGCTCGCCATCGGCGCCCGACGCGGCACCGCTGTAGAAGCTGTCCACCGCGCTGCCCGACCCGCCGCTGGCGTTGTTGACGAAGTTCGCGCCGGCGCCGTCGGTACCGATGCCGACCGCGTCGAAGGAGAACTTGTCCTGCGCCGCATCGAAGTCGGTGATGCTGCTGTAGCCCTGGATCGAGCCGAACTTCGGGTCGTGGAAGCGGAACAGGAAGGTGTCGTCGCCGGCGCCGCCGGTGAGATAGTCCCTGCCGTCACCGCTGATGAGGGTGTCGTTGCCGGAATCCCCATAGAGCTTGTCGTTGCCTTCGCCGACATCGGTGCGCGCCGTGTCGCGGCCGTTGTCGCCGGCGAGGACGTCGTTGCCGATGCCGCCATAGACGGCGTCGTTGCCCTCGCTGCCGAAGACGTGGTCGTTGCCGGCGCCGCCATAGACATGGTCGATGTTCTGGCCGCCGAAGACGAAGTCGTCACCGTCTTCGCCATAGACGTAGTCGTTGCCCTGGTCGCCGTTGATGTGGTCGACCCCGGCGCCGCCACGGACGGTGTCGTCGCCGAGATTGCCCGTGAGGGTGTCGTTGCCGGCGTCACCGCGGACGATGTCGTTGCCGGAGCCGCCGTCGACATTGTCGTCACCGCTGCCGCCCTTGGCGACATCGTTGCCCACGCCGGCCAGGATGGTGTCGTTGCCCAGGTCGCCGTTGATCCGGTCATTGCCCCAGGGATCGATGATCAGATCGTCACCTGTGCCGCCGACAAGGATGTCGTCGCCCAGTCCTCCCACGATCAGATTTGGCATGATTGATTACTCCTGTATGCTGGAAACCTTATGCCCATAGGCATAATACTCAAAATCATGACCGTTGCATGAATCATCACAAGATTTCCTCTGTGTCTACACGCAGAGTTCAGTGTGAAATCAAACGATAAGGTCATTGATATTTTGTGAATGATCGTTTCAAAATCCATATGCCGCAGCAGGCTTGCTGTTGAGAGATTCGAAATGGAATCTGCCCAAAAAATTGGTCTCTGAGAATCTCCTATCCGGAGATTCAAATTTGTCACAGGTGAATCTTGAGATCAGCCGCCGAAGGTTCGGCGAGTCGAATCCGAAACCAGAATCGGCGAGGGCGAAGGTTCAGGGAATCGTTGGCGCGTCGAAACCTGATTCCGCCAGGATCGCCTGGCCGGCCGGGGACAGGATGAACAGCGCCAGGCGATAGGCCTCCGACGGGGCGTCCTTCAGCACCGTCAGCCCGTAGGCGGCGCCGACCGCCAGCCCCTTCGGCAGCGGCACCACCACGAGATCGGGTCTCGCCGCCTGCGCCGCCTTGCCGCTGGTGCAGTAGCCGAGGAACATGTCGGCCTTGTCGTGCTCGATCAGCCAGGCGGCGGCGTTGGCGTCCTCGGGCAGGCCCAGCTTCAGCGCGCTGTCGGGCGCGCCGACCAGTTGCAGCGCCTTCCTGTCCAGCGCGGCAAAGGCGCCCGGGCGGATCGCCTCGGCCTTGCGGAACATCGCCCAGGTGTAGTCGCCGGACGGGTCGCTCTTCGGCGTCGAGGTGCCGAGCCTGACCGCCGGGTCGAGGGCGCGGTCCAGCACATTGTCCGCGGTCAGCCCGACCTTCGGCGCGGCGATGGCGCACAGCCGGTTGCGGGCAAAGACCACCAGCGGTCCGCCCAGCCCCTCCTGGTTCAGCCTTTGGGGATGGCCGGTGTCGGCCGAAGTGAAGATGTCGACCTTGTCGCCGGCCTCGATCTTCTCCCGCATCGTGCCGGAGGGGCCGAAGCTCGCCGTAACCTCGGCGCCGCCGGACTCGTGAAAGGCCTCGACGATCCGCAGCATGGCGCCGCGCAGGCTGCCGGCGCCGTACAGGGTCACGGCCGGATCCGCCGCCGCGGCGGGCCCCGCCAGCAGCGCGCATAGGATCAGGGCAGCGGTCAGCCGGCGCATGGAATCCTCCGTCACCATTCGCGCCGGAAGCTAGCGACCCGTCTCGACGTATTCAAATGAATACGTCGATGAACGTGCCGAACCACATATGTCGATATTCCAACCGGTTGCGGCTTGAGCCGCCGCACGGCTCGCGCGCGCAAGTTTCGGTCGAATCCGCATCGGGTGACTAGGCGACGGCTAAAAGGCTGCCTATGTGACTGGCTTCGGCTCACTTGGCCGACCGGCCGGGACCTCATTCGGCCGTGAACGACGGCGGCTTCGGCCGCCTATGGAGTGTAGACGTATGGCGACTGGTACCGTGAAGTGGTTCAACACCACCAAGGGCTTCGGGTTCATTCAGCCGGACAACGGCGGCAAGGACGTGTTCGTCCATATCTCGGCGGTGGAAGCGGCCGGGCTGCGGTCCCTGAACGAAGGGCAGCAGGTCACGTTCGAGCTGGCGCGAGGCCGTGACGGCCGGGAGTCGGCGGCGAACCTGCAGGTCTCCTGACGGTCCGCATCGACGGCTGAAACAAAAGGGCGGCATCCGAGACGGATGCCGCCCTTTTTGTTCGGAATGCTGCGGCGATCCCGCGTCAGCGCGACCGTGAGCGGAAGCGCTCGCGCGGGGTCTCGCCGATCCGAGTGCCGGCGCGCATACCGCGCAGGGCCGTGGTCTCGCGCCAGGGCAGCGCGGCGGCACCCACCGGCGGTTCGGCGATCTCGCGGCGGGGGGCTGCATCGGCCACGGGACGAGGCGCCTGCTCCGCCCCGGAGCCCTCGACCAGCTCGGTCAGGGCATCATAGACCTGCCGGATGATGTCCGGCACATGCGCGGCTTTGGTCTCGGTCCCGCGCAGATGCGCGGCCACGATCGCCGCGGTGACTTCGAGAACCTGGTTCGGCGTCGACAGCGCCGCCGCGCCGATCTCATTGATGGGCATCCGGCCCCCTCGTTGCTGTTGCGCTACCCGGTGACCTTCCCAGGACGTCCGGATGGCGACGCCTATTCCGCCGGAAACGAGTCCCGGCCTCACCGTCGCCACCGCCCATCAAGGATCGAGCGGCGGATCGGTTCCCTCATAGTCACCAGCTGCGCCGGATCGTCGCTGCCGCCGTCATGCCGGCCCTGAGAAGCAGAAAAGCCCGGCTCGCGCCGGGCTCTTCCAAAGGTTCAGGCAGTAAAGCGGCTTAGGCCGCGTCCTTCACCATGCTGCGCAGCACATACTGCAGGATGCCGCCGTTCTTGAAGTATTCCAGCTCGTCCAGCGTATCGATGCGGCTGAGCAGGGTCACGTCCTGGCGGCTGCCGTCGGCCCGGGTGATGGTCAGCACCATCTCCTGGCGCGGCTTCAGCCCCTCGGCGATGCCGAGGATGTCGAAATGCTCGGTGCCGTCGAGCTTCAGATCCGCTCGGGTGGTGCCGCCGGTGAACTGCAGCGGCAGCACGCCCATGCCGACCAGGTTCGAGCGGTGGATGCGCTCGAAGCTCTCCGCCACCACCGCCTTGACGCCGAGCAGGCGGGTGCCCTTCGCCGCCCAGTCGCGGCTGGAGCCGGTGCCGTACTCCTTGCCGGCGATGATCACCAGCGGCACGCCCTCGGCCTGGTAGCGCATCGAGGCGTCGTAGATCGGCAGCATCTCGCCCGAGGGCTGGTGCTTGGTGAAACCGCCCTCGACGCCCGGCACCAGCTCGTTCTTGATGCGGATGTTGGCGAAGGTGCCGCGCATCATCACTTCATGGTTGCCGCGTCGGGCGCCGTAGCTGTTGAAGTCGAGCGGACGGACCTGGTGCTCCAGCAGGTAGTCGCCCGCCGGGCTGTCCTTCTTGATCGATCCGGCCGGGGAGATGTGGTCGGTGGTGACGCTGTCGGCCAGCACGGCCAGCAGGCGGGCGCCACGCACATCGGTCAGCGGCTCCGGCTCCTTCTTCATGCCGGTGAAGAAGGGCGGGTACTGGACGTAGGTCGACCCAGGGTTCCAGTTGTAGGTCTCGCTCTCCGCCGTCTCGATGCTCCGCCACTCCTGCGGGCCCTCGAACACATTGGCGTAGCGGCTGCGGAACATCTCCGGCGTCAGGCACTGCGCGATCGTCTCGGCGATCTCGCGACCGGTCGGCCAGATGTCCTTGAGATAGACCGGCTGGCCGTCGCTGCCGGTGCCCAGGGATTCCGTGGTGATGTCCTTGGCGATCGAGCCGAGCAGGGCGTAGGCCACCACCAGCGGCGGCGAGGCCAGGTAGTTCGACCGCACATGCGGGCTGATGCGGCCCTCGAAGTTGCGGTTGCCGGAGAGCACCGCCGAGACGTTCAAGTTGCCCTTCTCGACCGCGGCGGCGATCTCGTCCGGCAGCGGCCCGGAATTGCCGATGCAGGTGGTGCAGCCATAGCCGACGGTGTTGAAGCCGATGGCGTCGAGGTCGACGTTCAGGCCGGCCGCGGTCAGGTACTCCGTCACCACCTGGCTGCCGGGGGCGAGCGAGGTCTTGACCCAGGGCTTGCGGGTCAGGCCCTTCTCCCGCGCCTTGCGGGCGACCAGGCCGGCCGCGACCATCACCGACGGGTTCGAGGTGTTGGTGCAGCTGGTGATCGCCGCGATCACCACGTCGCCCTGGTCGAGGCTGTGGTCCATGCCATCGACCTTGGTCGGGTTCGCGGCGGTGCCGGCATCGGCCAGCAGCTTGTTGAAGGCGACGGCGGCCTGGGACAGGGCGACCCGGTCCTGCGGCCGCTTCGGGCCGGCCAGCGACGGCTCGACGTCGCCGAGGTCGAGCGACAGGCTGTCGGTGTAGACCGGCTCCGGCGAATTGGCATCGCGCCACATGCCCTGGGCCTTGGCATAGGCCTCGACCAGCCGCACCCGGTGCGGGTCGCGGCCGGAGAATTCGAGATAGCGCAGCGTCTCGGCATCGATCGGGAAGAAGCCGCAGGTGGCGCCGTATTCCGGCGCCATGTTGCCGATCGTGGCACGATCGGCCAGCGACATGTGGTCCAGGCCTTCGCCGTAGAATTCGACGAACTTGCCGACCACGCCCTTCTTGCGCAGCATCTGGGTGACCGTCAGCACCAGGTCGGTGGCGGTCATGCCCTCGCGCAGCTTGCCGGTGATCTTGAAGCCGATCACCTCGGGGATCAGCATCGACACCGGCTGGCCCAGCATCGCCGCCTCGGCCTCGATGCCGCCGACGCCCCAGCCCAGCACGGCCAGGCCGTTGACCATGGTGGTGTGGCTGTCGGTGCCGACCAGCGTGTCGGGATAGGCGACCTGGTTGCCGGTGTTGCGGTCCTTCTCCACCCACACGGTCTGGGCCAGGTACTCCAGGTTGACCTGGTGGCAGATGCCGGTGCCAGGCGGCACGACGCGGAAATTGTCGAAGGCAGTCTGGCCCCAGCGCAGGAAGGCGTAGCGCTCGTGGTTGCGCTCGAACTCCAGGTCGACATTCTGCTGGAAGGCGTTCGGGGTGCCGAAGGCGTCGACCATGACCGAGTGGTCGATCACGAGGTCGACGGCCGAGAGCGGGTTGATCCGCTGCGGGTCGCCGCCCAGCGCGACCATCGCCTGGCGCATCGCCGCGAGGTCCACCACCGCCGGCACGCCGGTGAAGTCCTGCATCAGCACGCGGGCCGGGCGGTAGGCGATCTCGCGGTCGGACCGGCGGTCCTTCAGCCACTGCGCCATCGCCTTGACGTCATCGACCGTGACCGATCGGTCATCCTCGAAGCGCAGCAGGTTCTCCAGCAGCACCTTCAGCGAGAAGGGCAGGCGGGCGACGTCGCCGAGCTGGGCTTGGGCGGCCTCGAGGCTGAAATAATCATAGCTCTTCCCGTCGACCGTCAGCTGACGGCGGGTCTTGAGCGTGTCATGTCCGGTGAAGGTCACGGAAGGGCTCCTTCGGTCGAAGGCTGGTCGCGAATGGGCTGTGCGGCCTTCATGTAGCGCGTCCGTGCAAGCCGTTCAAATGCAACGGGTTAAGAACCGTTCGCAACTGCGAAATCGGCGATCCGCGGCAGCACCCGATCGGTGGCCTCGAAATGCGGCGCGTGCCGGCAATCCGGCACCAGCCAAGTCACGCAAGGCCCGGAAACCCCTGCCTTTATGGCGTCGAGCTGGGCCGGCGTGCCGTATTCGTCCTCCGCCCCCTGGAGCGCCAGCACCGGGCAGCGGATCGAGGGCAGCGCCTCGCGCATGTCGAAGCTGCGGAATCCGGGGGTCGGCCACAGCTCGGCCCAGTTGGCGAAGGTGAATTCGGTCTTGTCGCCGTGGTAGCGAACCAGCACGGCGCGCAGCTTGGAGTCCGGGGCGTGGAAGGCGGCATGAGCGGCGGCGATGCCGGCCAGGGTCTCGTCCTCGACGATGACATGCGCCGCCTCGGTCACCGCCCAGGCGGTGCGGCCGGGATGGGCCGCGGCGAAGATCAGGGCGATGCTGCCGCCGTCGCTGTGCCCGACCAGCCCGGCGCGGTCGATCCCGAGTGCGTCCAGCACCCGCGGCAGCACCTCGCGCCCTTCCTGGTAGAGATAGTCGGCGCCGCGCGGCGCCGGCAGCGGGTCGGACCGGCCGAAGCCCAGCCGGTCATGCGCCAGCACCGGATGGCCGGTGGCGGCGGCCAGCCAGGCGACGACGTCGACGCCGCGCCGCGTCCATTGCGCGACGGAGCCCAGCCCTTCATGTAGAAGAAGGATGGGGAGGCGCCCGGCGCTGCCGGGCGGATCGAGGCGCTGCCAGTACAGGCGGTGCCCGTCGACGCGGACGAAGCCGTCGCTGCGCCGCAGCGCGGCGGAATCGTTCGCCGGGGTGGCCGCCGGGTTGTCCATCCGCCGCTCCGTCATCAAGCCAACACACGCTCGTCATGCCGTTGTCGCACCGCCGTGGTCAACAGGGGCGCGCAAATGTCGGGGGAGAACGGATATGGGCAGGATCGGGTTTGCCATGCTCGGCGTGCTGCTGGCCTGTGCCGCGGTGCCGGTGCAGGCGGAGGGGATCGGGCAGCTGCGACTGATCGGCGAGGCGGCGCTGCCGAAGGGAATGGACTATCAGGGCACGATCGTCGGCGGCCTGTCCGGGCTGGACTGGGATCCGGCCGCCCGGCAGTGGATCGCCCTCAGCGATGACCGGTCGGAGAAGGCGCCGGCCCGGTTCTACACGCTGTCGATCGACTACGATTCCGGCGCGGTGCGCGGCGTCGCCGTGACCGGCGTGACCACGCTGCGCGACGCGGCCGGCAACGGCTTCGCGCCGAAGAGCGTCGACCCGGAGGCGATCCGCCGCGACCCCGCCAGCGGGCTGCTGTACTGGAGCAGCGAGGGCGGGGTGAAGGCCGGTATCGACCCGGCGATCCGCGTCGCCGCTCCGGACGGGCGCTGGCAGCGCGGCTTCGACCTGCCGCAGCGCTACCGCGTCTCCGAAGACAAGAACCTCGGCCCGCGGGACAATCTGGCGTTCGAGGGGCTGGCGCTCGCGCCCGACGGGCGGACGCTGTTCGTCTCCATGGAAAGCGCCCTGGTCCAGGACGGGCCGATCGCCTCGCTGGCCCAGGGCAGCCCGGTGCGGATCGCCAGCTTCGATGCCGAAACCGGCGCACCGGGGCCGGAGCATGTCTACATCACCGACCCGATCCCGATGGCGCCGATCCCCGGCGGCTCGGCCGACAACGGCGTGTCGGAGATCCTGCCCGCCGGCGACGGCACCTTGCTGGTGCTGGAGCGCGCCTACGCCCAAGGCCGCGGCAA
Source organism: Inquilinus sp. CA228 (assembly GCF_052078665.1). Taxonomy (NCBI): domain Bacteria; kingdom Pseudomonadati; phylum Pseudomonadota; class Alphaproteobacteria; order Rhodospirillales; family Rhodospirillaceae; genus Inquilinus; species Inquilinus sp. CA228. The sequence continues at coordinate 20,212 of NZ_JBQJIK010000019.1, forward strand.
CTCGATCCGGCTGTACCGGGCCGACCCGACCCTGGCCACCGACGTCTCCGGGCTCGATTCGCTGCTCGACGGCAGCTGGCTCGCCATGCAGAAGACGCTGCTGCTGGATTTCGGCACGCTCGGCGTCACCCTCGACAATTTCGAGGCGATGGGCTGGGGTCCGGACCTCGCCAACGGCCATCGCAGCCTGGTCGTGCTGTCCGACGACAACTTCAACCCGGTGCAGGTGACCAAGGCGCTGGTGTTCGAGCTACGGCCCGACTGAGCGCATGAGTCGCGCTCATCCGCGGGTGAGAAACCGCGATTGGACAGACGCCGGCCGCCGCCTCACCTTGGCCTTCCGAAACGGAGGAGCCGAGGGATGGACACGACACCGCGGATCAACGGGCTGGCCGAGACCTGCCTCTATGTCGAGGACGTCGACCGCTCGGCCGAGTTCTACCAGCGGGTGCTGGGCCTGGAGCTGCTGTCCCGCTCGTCGCGGCTGGCGGCGCTGGATGCCGGGCGCCAGGGCGCGCTGCTGTTGTTCCGCCACGGCCTGACCTCGGACGGCATGGTCGACGACGAGGGCACCATCCCCGGCCATGAAGGGCAGGGGCGGCTGCACATGGCCTTCGCCGTTCCCTCGGAGGACCTGCCGGCCTGGCGGGCCCGGCTGGAGCGCGAGGGCGTCCCGCTGGCCGGCGAGACCCATTGGCGGCGCGGCGGCCGCAGCCTGTATTTCCGTGACCCCGACGGCCACGCCATCGAGCTGGCGACGCCAGGGCTGCGTTCGAACTACTAGGGGTTTGATCCCGCGGCCCGATGGTGCACCTTCCCGCCGGAAGGGGAATGCACCATGGCCGACACGGCGTCGAGATCAACCAGGGGCCGGGACCCCGCGCTGCTGCGCCGCCTGCTGCGCGCGAAGGACCGGATGGATGCTGCCTCGCATGAGGACTGGCCCGTGCCGCGGCTGGCGCGCGTCAGCGGCGTCTCCGAGGCCCATTTCGCGCGGTCGTTCAAGGAGGCCTTCGGCGTCCCGCCGCATCGCTACCTGCTGACGCGCCGGATCGAGCGGGCCAAGGCGCTGCTCCGCGACACGGATCTGCCGATCACCGAGATCGCGTTCGAGACCGGCTGGAACAGCCTGGGCACCTTCGGTCGCACCTTCCGCGACATCATCGGCGAGAGCCCGGGCGAGCTCCGGGCCCGCGAGAAGGCCGCCCCGCACCAGCGCGACCGGGTGCCGGGCTGCTTCCTCAGCGCCGCCCACCGGCCCGACCTCACAATCGCAGTTTCGGAGAAGCGGCGGCAGGAGGCAGACGATAGGGTGGCCGCATTCCAGGAAACGGAGGTCCCATGAGGCAGAGTCAGGGTGTCGGGTTGGTTGGTCTGTACGTCCGCGATCAGGACGAGGCCCTTCAGTTCTATGTCGAGAAGCTCGGATTCCGCGTCGAGACCGACGCGCAGAACGGCGACTATCGCTGGCTCACGGTGCAGCACCCGGACCAGCCCTCCTTCCAGCTCGGCCTGTTCTCGCCGCAGTCGCCGACGGTCGACGCGACGACCGTCCAGGCCCTGCGCGAGATCGTGGCGATGGGCGCCATGCCGCCGCTCGTGCTCATCGTCGACGACTGCCGCGCCGCCTATGACCGGATGCTCACCCGCGGGGTGGAGTTCACCCAGGAGCCCATTGAGCGCTACGGCGGCGTGGACGCCAGCTTCCGCGATCCGTCGGGGAATGGCTGGAAGCTGGTCCAGGCCAGGTGAGATCCGGGGGGCGCCGCTGCGCGCCCCCAGCTTTCCGCCGCGTCGCCACGAAGCGGCCATCGGCGGCCCCGACGCTGCGGGCTTCGCATCCATGAGCGAGGCCCGCCATGAGCATCGACTCCGTCCCGCCGGCCGCCGCCTGGCCCGCCCGCCGCCTTCGCGCCGGATCGCCGGCGCTGAAGGTCCTGGCCATCGTCTTCCTGACCGTCGCCTTCCTGCTGCCGGTCTTCCTGGTCTATGACGTGATCGGCGAGCGCGAGGAGCGCTACCGGTCGGTGGTGGATGAGATCGGCAGCAGCTGGGGCGGGCCGCAGCGCGTCATCGGGCCGATCCTGGTGGTGCCGTTCCGGGTGCCGTCCGACCCGCGCGCCGACGGCACGCCGCTGCCGCCGCTGGAACGCCAGCTCCTCATCCTGCCCGACCGCTACGAGGTCGAGGCCACGGCGGCGCCGGAGACGCGCAGGCGCGGCCTGTTCGAGGCCGTGGTCTACACCGTCGACCTCGCCCTGTCCGGGCAGTTCCTGATCGGCGATGCCGCGTCCCTGGCCGGGCCGCAGGCGACGATCGACTGGTCTTCGGCCTACCTCTATGTCGGTGTGGCCGACCCGCGCAGCATCCGCGAGGGCGTGTCGCTGCGCTGGGGCGGGCGCGACCTGCCGTTCCAGCCCGGCGCGCCGGGCGAGCTGGGCCAGCGCTTCGGCGCCGGCATGACCCTGCGCCTGCCGGAGCTGTCGGCGGCTTCGGCGCAGTCGGCCATCCCCTTCGCCACCACGCTGCGGCTGAACGGCAGCCAGCGCCTCGACTTCCTGCCGCTCGGCCGCTCCACCCGGGTGACCGCCAGCTCGAACTGGCCGGACCCCAGCTTCGACGGCGCCTTCCTGCCGGTGCGCTCCAGCATCGGCCCGCAGGGCTTCACCGCGGCGTGGGAGCTGTCCTATTTCGGCCGCGGCTATCCCCAGGCCTGGGTCGGTGGGGAGGGGGACTACCTCTCCGCGGTGTCCGGCTCCGCCTTCGGCGTGCGCTTCTTCCAGCCGATCAACGCCTATCAGCAGACCGAGCGCTCGGCCAAATACGGCATGCTGTTCATCGTCTTCACCTTCACCCTGTTCTTCCTGTTCGAGGCGGTGGCTCGGCTGCGCATCCACGTCTTCCAATACGGGCTGGTCGGGCTGTCGCTGTGCCTGTTCTACCTGCTGCTGCTGTCCTTCGCCGAGCAGATCGGCTTCGCCACGGCCTATGGCCTGGGCGCCGCCGCGGTGGTGGCGCAGATCGTGCTGTACTGCCGGCCGGTGCTCGGCACCTGGAAGCGCAGCCTGGTGCTGGGCGCGCTGCTGGCGATCCTGTACGGCGCCCTCTACGCCCTGATGCAACTCGAGGACCTGGCCCTGCTGCTCGGCTCGCTCGGCCTGTTCCTGGCGCTCAGCGGGGTGATGTATGTGACCCGCCGGATCGACTGGTACGCCGCCGCTCCGACGGCCGCCGAGGCTGCCCGCAGCGAGCCCCCGGTCGTGTGACCGACAGGGAGGGCCGCGATCCGGCGGCCCTCCCACCTTTCATTCCCACCTCCAGTGAACACGTGTCCCAAATCGTCATGAACACGTGTTCAAACCGTCATCCGGCCGTCTCCGAACGTCCCCTAGCATTCCCGTGCCGGCCGCTCCGGCCGGATCGAACATCTGGAGGGGGATCCGATGAGACGAGGAGGTCTGATTGTCGGGGCGGTCGCCGCCCTGCTGCTGTCGGCCATGGTGCCGGCCGTGGCCCAGGGCCTGATTCCGATCGGCCCGGGCTTGAATCCGAATCCCCGGCCGCCGGGGATGATCATCACCCCGCCGGCGCCGCTGCCTGCGGTGCCGAACGGCCAGGCGGTGTCCGGCACGACGCGCTACAACGCCGCCTACTGGTCGCGGCCGCACAACACCTATGACCGGACGCATTTCGCCCGGCTGACCGATGTGCTGGACCGCGGCAACCAGGTGGTCGAGCTCGACATCTATGGCGATTCCGGCCTGCCGGTGAAGCACAACCCTGGCGATTCGATCAGCCAGAACAACTGCCGGGGCGGTGCCGGCGGCTGGCTGCGGGACTGCCTGACCGACATCCGGGCCTGGAGCGACGCGCATCCCGGCCACCTGCCGATCACGGTCCAGCTCGATCTCAAGCCCGGCGATCTCGGGTTCTGGGGCTGGGATGCGGCGTCCAAGGCCGCTCTCGACTCCACGGTCGCCCAGCAACTCGGGGCCAAGGTCTACCAGCCGGAGGCGCTGCGGGCCTTCACCGGCTACGCCTCGCTGCGCGAGGGCGTCTACCGCGCCGGCTGGCCCACCATCGATGCCCTGCGCGGCCGCGTCATCGTACTGATGATGGGCGGGCCGCTCGGCGACAAGAACGACACCCAGGAAGAGTACGTCAACCAGTTCGGCGCCGGCGCCCACATCTTCGTCTGTCCGGAATCGCATGATCCGCACGACTACTATTGGAACGGCAACGCCAACGATTTCGACGATCCGAACACCAACAAATGGGTCGTCTGCGGCAATCAGCAGAACGACAAGTACTGGTACAAGAACACCCTGACCGCGCAGCAGAACGGCCAGTTGGTCAACCTGTGGTCCAGCAACACGTCGCAGTTCGACGGCTACTCCCAGATGTACCTGGCGGCCGGCTGGGGCGCCTCGATGATCAGCCGCGAGACGCTGGAGACCTGGGGCGGCAAGCTGCCGGTCAACGGCGTCCGCCGATCGGTCCCGACCGGTTTCGTCCTCGCCAGCGAGCTGACCGGCTACTGCGTCGAGGTCCAGGGCGGTTCCTACGGCAACGGCTCCGACCTCAACCAGTTCAACTGCTCGGACGCGGTGCGCCAGCAGTGGCGCTACAGCGACGAGACCCAGCTGCGGGCCGTCGGCAACGACAAGTACTGCTTCGATATCAACGGCGGTGACGGCAACAACGGTGACCAGCTGCACATCTGGGACTGCGACGGCGGCTCCAGCGAGAAATGGCAGTTGCAGCCCGATGGTCGACTGGTCGGCATGAACGGCCGTTGTGCCGATGTGGTGGACACCGCCCTTGGCCGGCGGCTGCAGATCCGCAACTGCACCGGCGGCGCCAGCCAGCGCTTCCGGCTCCGCAGCAGCGTGAACGCCAACAACCCGTATTACTGAGGGATGGTGCCGCGCCGTTTCCGTCTCCTTCCGGCGCGGCGCTCGGGGGCAGGGTCGTGTTGACCCTGCCCTTTCCGTCTGGGCGCTTGCTCTGTTCGATCGTCATGAACACGTGTTCAAATCGTCACGCGGCCGTCTTGGAAGCCGCCTAGCATCGCCGTCACACCGGTCCGGAACCGGGCTTTGACGAAGGGGGAATCGATGGGACGAGGTCTTCTGTCCGGGGCGATCGTGGCGGCCGCCCTGCTGCTGTCGGCCGGGGCGTCGGCCGACGTGCCGGCGGGCCAGCCGCTGGCCGGGACCACCGCCTACAACGCGGCCTACTGGTCGCGGCCGCACAACACCTATGAGAAGGCGCATTTCGCCAAGCTGACCGACGTGCTGGACCGCGGCAACCAGGTGGTCGAGATCGACATCTATGACGAGACCGGATTTCCGGTGAAGCACGATCCCGGCGATTCGAGCACCGACAACAATTGCAAGGCCGGCGCCGGCGGCCTGCTGCAGGATTGCCTGCGCGACATCAAGGCGTGGAGCGACGCGCATCCCGGCCACCTGCCGATCACGGTGCAGTTCGACCTCAAGCCCAGCCTGGGCCTGTGGGGCTGGGACGCCAGCTACATGTCGGCGCTGAACACGCTGGTCGCGAACGAGTTCGGGGCCAAGGTCTACAAGCCGGAGACCCTGCGGGCCTTCACCGGCTACGCCTCGCTGCGCGAAGGCGTCTACCGCGCCGGCTGGCCGACGGTGGATGCGCTGCGCGGCAAGGTGCTGGTGCTGATGATGGGCGGCCCCATCGGCGACAAGAACGACACCCAGGAAGAGTATGTGAACCAGTTCGGCAGCGCGGCGCAGATCTTCGTCTGCCCCGAGGCGCATGAGCCGAACGACTTCTACTGGAACGGCAACGCCAACGATTTCGACGACGCGAACACCAACAAGTGGGTGGTCTGCGGCAACCACGAGGCGGTGCAGTACTGGTACAAGGACACGCTGACCGCCCAGCAGAACGGCCAGATCGTCAACCTCTGGTCCAGCAACGAGAACCAGTTCGACGCCTTCCAGCAGATGTATCTGGCGGTCGGCTGGGGCTCCTCGATGATCAGCCGCGAGGGCCTCGACACTTGGTCCGGAAAGCTGCCGGTCAACGGCGTCCGCCGCTCGGTCTGGACCGGCTTCAGCCTGCGCAGCGCCTCCAGCGGCTATTGCGTCGAGATCCAGAGCGGCCTCTACGCCAACGGCTCGGACCTCAACCAGCGCAGCTGCACCGGCGCGGTGCCGCAGCAATGGATCACCAGCGACGAGACTCAGCTGCGCTCGGTCGGCAACGCCGAATACTGCTTCGACATCGACGGCGGCAACGGCAACAACGGCGACAAGCTCCACATCTGGGACTGCGACGGCGGCTCCAGCGAGAAGTGGCAGCTGCAGCCGGACGGTCGCCTGATCGGCATGAACGGCCGCTGCGCCGACGTGGTCGACAACACCAACGGCACCCGGCTGCAGATCCGCAACTGCACCGGCGGTGCCAGCCAGCGCTTCGACATCATCGGCAACTCGAACGCCAACAACCCGCATTACTGATCCGTTGCGGGGGGACGCCATGCCGTCGGGGGGCGGCGCGGCACGAGGGGGCAGGGCCGTCCGCGGTCCTGCCCCTTCCGTTTGGGGCCGTCCGGCTGCTATTGGCGGGGGGATGACCGCCCCGCCCATGCCCGAGCCGAGTCTGACTGCCGACGGCCTGGCCTGCCTGCGCGGCGGGCGGCTGGTCTTCGCCGGGCTGTCCTTCCGGCTCGACTGCGGCGAGGTGCTGGTGCTGACCGGGCCGAACGGCAGCGGCAAGTCCAGCCTGCTGCGGCTGGTGGCCGGGCTGGTGCCGGCCTTCGCCGGGCGGCTCGACTGGACCGGCGCCCCCGGCTCGATCGCCTATCTCGGCCACCAGGATGCGGTGAAGCCGGCGCTGACCGTGCGCGAGGCGCTGCGCGTTTGGGCCGCCATGGCCGGCATTGCGGCGGGGGAGGGGGCGGTCGACGCCGCCATCGCCGCGGTCGGGCTCGAAGGGCTGGACGACCTGCCGGGCCGCTACCTCTCCGCCGGCCAGCGCCGCCGCCTGGCCCTGGCGCGGCTGGAGCTCGGCCGCGCCGCTTTGTGGCTGCTGGACGAGCCGACCCTCGGCCTCGACGCCGCCTCGGTGGCGCGGCTGGAGGGGCGGATCGCCCGGCATCGCGCCGCCGGTGGGCTGGTGATGCTGGCGACGCATGTGCCGCTGGCGCTCGGCGATGCCCGCGGCCTGGCGCTGCAGGATTACGCGGCGGAGGACCTGGCGCTGTGAGCGCCTTCCTCGCCTTGCTGTCGCGCGACCTGCGCCTGGCCCTGCGCTCGGGCGGCGACGTCGCCGCCGTTCTGGCCTTCTTCGTCATCACCGTGGTGCTGTTCCCGCTCGGGGTGGGGCCGGAGCTGGCGCTGCTCGGCCGGATCGCCGCCGGGGTGGTCTGGGTCGCGGCGCTGCTGGCGACGCTGCTGGCGCTCGACCGCCTGTTCGCCCAGGACTACGAGGACGGGTCGCTCGACCTGCTGATGCTGTCGCCGCTGCCGCTGGAGGCCGTGGTGCTGGCCAAGGCGCTGGCGCATTGGCTGCTGACCGGCCTGCCGTTGATCCTGCTGTCGCCGCTGATGGCGGCGATGCTGGGGCTGCAGGCCGGGGCCTGGCCGGTGCTGGCGCTGTCGCTGCTGCTCGGCACGCCCTGCCTCAGCCTGATCGGCGCGGTCGGGTCGGCCCTGACCCTCGGCGCCCGCCGCGGCGGGGCTCTGCTGGCGCTCCTGATCCTGCCGCTCTTCGTCCCGGTGCTGATCTTCGGCGCCGCGGCGGTGGAGGCGGTGGCGACCGGTCTGACCGCGCGGCCGCATCTGCTGCTGCTCGGTGGTTGCCTCGCCGCCGCCTTGCCCCTGGCGCCGATCGCCGCCGCGGCGGCGCTGCGCCAGGCGCAGTCTTAGGCCGATCCAACTCGGCCTTGATTGTATCTCAACCGAGATACAATATGACGCCAATCAGGAGGACGCCGATGGCCGCCCACACCTCGATGCTGCATGTCCGCGTGGACGACGATCTCAAGGCTGCCGCCACGGAGACGCTCGCCGGCTTCGGCCTGACGGTCTCGGATGCCGTGCGGATCCTTCTCACCCGTGTCGTCAAGGAGGGGGCCTTGCCGGCCGGCCTGACCGCCGATCCCGACGCCTACGACGCCTGGTTCCGGGCGAAGGTGCATGAGGCGCTGGCAGACTCGCGTCCGGCGGTGCCGCACCAGCAGGTCATGGACGAGGCCCAGGCGCTGATCGACCGGAAGCGCCGTGCCCGTTCTTGAGTGGCGGGAGGCTGCCCGCGCCGATCTGCTGGCGATCGTCGACTACATCTCCGACGACAATCCGGACGCTGCTCAACGCCTGAAGGACGTCGTCGAAGCCAAGGTGGCGAAGCTGCCGATGCATCCGCAGCTCTACCGCCGCGGTCGCGTTGCCGGGACCAGGGAGATGGTGGTCCGGAAGAACTACGTGGTGGTCTACTCCGAGGATAGCCGCGCGGTGTTCGTTCTTCGGGTGCTACACGCGGCCCAGCAGTGGCCGCCGCTGGACGAGACTGCTGGGTGAGGGCGACGGCCAATCGGCCATACTCATCCCTTGCCGCATGACGTCATATCGCCGTCGATCCTTCGTCCGGGGTGACGCGGAGGCCGGCCTCGCGTAATGCTGTGGGAAAAGGAACCCGGCCGATGCTTCTCGTCCCCACCACCGTCGGGCCCAGCCGGATCGAAGGACTGGGCCTGCACGCCGCCGAACCGATCGCCGCCGGCACCGAGGTCTGGCGCTGGCACCCGGTGTTCGACGCCTTCATCCCGGACGCCGAGGTCGCCGCGCTGCCCGAGACTGCGCGCGACTTCCTCGAGCGCTATGCCTATCCGGCGCCGGAGCTGCCGGGCGGGCTGTCGCTCAACCTCGACGATGCCCGCTTCATGAACCACAGCGACGACCCGACGCTGGAGACGGTGGGCGAGGTCTGCGTCGCCCGGCGCGACATCGCGGCGGGGGAGGAGCTGACCTGCGACTACGGCGCCTTCCATCCGGAGCTGCGCGACCTGATCCAAGCCGGCGCTCCTGCCGCGGGGCGCGGCAATTGAGCCGGCCGACATTCGACCCAGCTTTGTCTATCGTAGGACCCAACGACCGCCACGCCACGCCATGCATCGCTTCGCCAACCCGGCCCGCTTCCTGCGCCTGAGCACCGCCCTGCGGCCCTGGGCCCTCGGCATCGCCCTGCTGACGCTGGGCGCCGGGCTGTGGCTCGCCTTGTTCGATTCGCCGCCGGACTACCAGCAGGGCGAGACGGTGCGGATCATGTACATCCACGTGCCCTCGGCCTGGATGGCGATGATGGTCTACACCACCATGGCCGTGGCCTCGGCCGTCGGCCTGGTGTGGAAGCACCCGGTGGCGGAGCTCTACACCAAGGCCGCGGCGCCGCTCGGCGCCGGCTTCACCGCGCTGTGCCTGCTGTCCGGCTCGCTCTGGGGCCAGCCGATGTGGGGCACCTGGTGGGTCTGGGACGCGCGGCTGACCAGCGTGCTGATCCTGTTCTTCATCTATCTCGGCTACATCGTGCTGGTCTCGGCCTTCGACGACCCGCAGCGCGGCCTCAAGGCCGGCGCGGTGCTGACCCTGGTCGGCGCCGTCAACCTGCCGATCATCAAGTTCTCGGTCGACTGGTGGAACACGCTGCACCAGCCCGCCTCGGTGATGAAGCTGGGCGGCTCCACCCTGGACTCGTCGATGCTGGTGCCGCTGCTGCTGATGGCGGTCGCCTTCACCGCGCTGTTCGCCTGGCTGGTGCTGCTGCGCACCGAGACCGAGATTGCCGAGCGCCGGATCCGCGCCCTGCGCCTGGCCACTGCCATGGCCGCCGCCAATCGTGGTGGAGGGGGCGGCGAGGCGCCAGGGCTGGAGCAGCCGATCGGATGACCGAGTTCTTCGCGATGGGCGGCTACGCCCTCTATGTCTGGACCGCCTATGGCGCCGCTTTGGTGGTGCTGGTCGGGCTGACCGTCGCCACCCTGGCGCGGCGGCGCAGCAGCCGGCGCAGCCTGGAGGCGCTGGAGCAGCTGAACGGGCGGAGGCGGCGGGCATGACCCGCAAGCGCCGCCGGCTGATGCTGCTGGGCCTCGCCGCCCTCGGCCTTTGCACCGCCTCGGCCCTGGCCCTGACCGCGTTCCAGGACAACCTGCTGTTCTTCTACAGCCCTTCCGAGCTGCATGACGGCAAGGTGGCGGAAGGGCAGCGCTTCCGCCTCGGCGGCCTGGTGGTCGACGGCTCGCTGCGGCGCCTGCCCGACGGGCAGACCATCACCTTCACCGTGACCGACACCGCCTATGACGTGCCGGTGCGCTACGGCGGCATCGTCCCCGACCTGTTCCGCGAAGGGCAGGGCGTGGTGGCGCATGGCCGGGTCGGGGCCGACGGCACCTTCGTCGCCGACGAGCTGCTGGCCAAGCACGACGAGAAATACATGCCGCCCGAAGTCGCCAAGGCCCTGCGCGACGCCGGCCATCCGGGCGCGCCCGGCGGCTCCGGCAAGCCCGCCCTCCCGACCGGCACGGTGGCCGCGCAATGATCCCCGAGCTCGGCCACTACGCCCTGGTCCTGGCGCTGCTGCTCGCCCTGGTGCAGTCGACCCTGCCGCTGTGGGGCGCCGCCCGCCGCCATCCCGGGATGATGGCGATCGCCGAGCCGGCGGCGACGCTGCAGCTGGCCGCCATCGGCATCGCCTTCGCGGCGCTGACCTGGGCCTATGTCGTCTCCGATTTCTCGGTGGCGCTGGTCGCGAACAACAGCCTCTCCGTCAAGCCGATGCTCTACAAGGTCACCGGCGTCTGGGGGAACCATGAGGGCTCGATGCTGCTCTGGGTCCTCATCCTGGCCCTGTTCGGCGCCGCGGTGGCGCTGTTCGGCGGCAACCTGCCGGCGACGCTGAAGGCCCGGGTGCTGGCGGTGCAGGGCATGATCGGGGTCGGCTTCCTGGCCTTCATCATCCTGACCTCGAACCCGTTCCTGCGGCTCGACCCGGCGCCGATCGACGGCCAGGACATGAACCCGCTGCTGCAGGACCCCGGCCTCGCCTTCCACCCGCCCTTCCTCTATCTCGGCTACGTCGGCTTCTCGATGGCCTTCTCCTTCGCCGTCGCGGCGCTGCTCGAGGGCCGGGTCGACCCCGCCTGGGCGCGCTGGGTGCGGCCCTGGACCCTGGCCGCCTGGTCGTTCCTGACCGTCGGCATCGCCCTCGGCTCCTACTGGGCCTATTACGAGCTCGGCTGGGGCGGCTGGTGGTTCTGGGACCCGGTCGAGAACGCCTCGCTGATGCCCTGGCTGGCCGGCACCGCGCTCTTGCACTCCGCTCTGGTGGTCGAGAAGCGCGACGCGCTGAAGAGCTGGACCGTCCTGCTCGCCATCCTCACCTTCGGGCTCAGCCTGGTCGGCACCTTCCTGGTGCGCTCCGGCATCATCACCTCGGTGCACGCCTTCGCGGTCGACCCGGAGCGCGGCGTCTTCATCCTGCTGCTGCTGGCGCTCACCGTCGGCGGCGCCTTCACCCTCTACGCCATCCGCGCGCCGCGGCTGAAGCTGGGCGGCGTCTTCGCCCCGATCAGCCGGGAAGGGGCGCTGGTGCTGAACAACCTGCTGATCTGCACCGCCACGGTGACGGTGTTCATCGGCACGCTGTACCCGCTGCTCGACAAGACGGTCTCGGTCGGCAAGCCGTTCTACCAGCTCACCTTCGTGCCGCTGATGACGCCGGTGGTGGTGGTCATGGTGATCGCACCGCTGATGGCCTGGAAGCGCGGCGACCTGCCGGGCGTGCTCGGCCGGCTGAAATTCGCTGCCGCCGGGACCGTGATCGTCACCCTGGCCGCGCTGTGGCTGCAGGGCGGCGGGCCGGTGCTGGCGCTGCTCGGCATCGCCTTCGGCGCCTGGGTGGTGCTCGGCGCCGCCACCGAGATCGCGGAGCGGGTGCGGCTGTTCCGGATCCCGCTGCGCGACAGCCTGTCCCGCGCCGTCGGCTTGCCGCGCAGCGCCTGGGGCGCCGCCCTCGCCCATGCCGGGCTCGGCATTGCCCTTCTCGGCATGATCGCCACCAGCTACTGGTCGACCGAGAAGCTGGTGCTGGCCAAGCCCGGCGACCGCCTCGACCTCTCCGCCGGCTATGAGGTCGTCTTCGACGGCGTGCAACTGCGGCAGGGGCCGAATTACGAGACCCGCCTGGGCGACCTGCAACTGTTGCACGACGGCGCCTTCGTCACCGACCTCGCGCCCGAGAAGCGCTTCTATCCGGTGGCCCGGATGCCGACCAGCGAGGTCGCGATCCACACCACCCTGGCCGGCGACGTCTATGTCGCCCTGGGCGAGGAGCAGGCGGACGGCCGCTGGAGCCTGCGGCTCTATCACCACCCGCTGGTGCCGTGGATCTGGGGCGGCGCCCTGGTCATGGCCTTCGGCGGCGCGCTGTCGCTCAGCGACCGCCGGCTGCGCGTCGGCGCGCCGCGGCGGGCGGCGGCGCCGGCCGTCGGATCGCCGGCCTGAGGATCGCGAAATCATGCGCCGATTGCTGTTCCTCCTGCCGCTGCTGCTGCTCGCCGCCCTCGCCGTCGGGGTCGGCACCAAGCTCCTGTCCGGCAGCGACCCGCAAGCGCTGCCGTCGGCCCTGATCGACAAGCCTCTTCCCACCTTCGACCTGGCGGCGCTGCCGGGCCGGTCGGACGGGCTCGCCAATGCCGATTTCGGCAGTCAGCCGATGCTGCTGAACGTCTTCGCCAGCTGGTGCGTGCCCTGTCTGGCCGAGCATCCGGTGATCACCAAGCTCGGCCGCGAGGACGGCATCCCGGTCGTGGCCATCAACTACAAGGACAAGCCGGAGGACGTGCTGGCCTGGCTGAAGCGCAACGGCGACCCGTATCGCCGGATCGGCGCCGATGCCGAGGGCCGCACCGCGATCGACCTCGGCGTCTATGGCGTGCCGGAGACCTTCGTGATCGACAAGGCCGGCCGCATCCGCTACCGCCACCCCGGCCCGCTGACCCCCGACATCGTCGACCGCGAGATCCGGCCGCTGCTGACGGAGCTGGCGAAGTGAGGGGACGTGCCATCCTCGCGGCGCTGCTGCTGACCCTCACCCTTGCCGCCCCCACCTACGCGGTCGAGCCGCAGGAGCAGCTCTCCGATCCGGCGCTGGAGGCACGGGCGCGGGAGCTGGGGCAGGAGCTGCGCTGCCTGGTCTGCCAGAACCAGTCGATCGATGATTCCAATGCCGATCTGGCCCGCGACCTGCGCCGCATCGTGCGCGAGCGGCTGACCGCCGGCGACAGCAACGGCCAGGTGCTGGACTTCGTCACCGCCCGCTACGGCGACTATGTGCTGCTGCGGCCGCCGCTCCGCGCCGGCACGCTGGCGCTGTGGTTCGGCCCGGTGGTGCTGCTGTTCGCCGCCATCGCCCTGCTGATCCTGCGCCGCCGCCGGCGCCCGGCCGAGGCGCCGCCGCTCTCGCCGGAGGAAAGCAAACGCCTGGCCCGGCTGATGGACGAGGAATCGGCGCCGTGACCGACTGGCTGTTCTGGGTGGTCGCAGCGGTGATGACCGGCGGCGCCGTGGCCCTGCTGCTGCGCCGCCTCTTCGCGACTGATGCATCGGGCTCGTCCGGCGCCGATGCCGCGATCTACCGCGACCAGATGAAGGAGCTGGAGCGCGAGCGCGCCGCCGGCGAGATCGGCGCCGCCGAGGCCGAGGCGGCGAAGGCCGAGATCGGCCGCCGCCTGCTGGCCGCGGCCGGCGAGGCGAAGCCGGCGGTCTCGGTCACCGTGCCGCCGCGCCGCGTCGCGTTGGGCCTCGCCGTGCTGCTGCCGGTGGCGGCGCTGGCGATCTACCTGGTCGAAGGCACGCCCGGCCTGAAGTCGCAGCCCTTCGCCAGCCGTGACCCGGGCGAGCGCATGGCGGTGCAGTCCGCGATGGCCGAGGCGCAGTCCCTGGAGCAGCGCCTGGCCGCCAGCCCGCAGGACCGCGAGGGCTGGATCGAGCTCGGCCAGCGCTGGAGCCAGCTTGGCGAGAGCGCCAAGGCGGCCGACGCCTATGGCCGCGCCATCGGTTTGGGCAATGCCGATGCAGAGCTGACCGGCCGCTACGGCGAGGCCCTGGTCGGCGCCAATGGCGGCGCGGTCACCGAGACCGCGCGTGCCGCCTTCGATCAGGCGCTGACGCTGCGGCCCGGCGATGTCCGCGCCCGCTACTTCCTGGCGCTGGGCAACGCCCAGGCCGGCGACGACCGGGCGGCGCTGGATCTGTGGCAGGCGCTGGTGCGGGACTCCCCGGCCGACGCGGCCTGGCTGCCCTCGGTGCGCCAGCATCTCGCCGAGGCGGCGCAGCGCCTCGGCCTCGACCCGAAGACCGTAACACCGGAGCCGCAGCCACCCGCCGCGCGGGCCGCCCCGCCGGCGAACGGCCCAGGTGCCGCCATCGCCTCGCTGCCGCCGGACGAGCAGGCCAAGGCGATCCGCGGCATGGTCGACGGCCTGGCGGCGCGGCTGGAGCAGTCGCCGGACGATCTCGAGGGCTGGGTCCGCCTGGCCCGCGCCCGTGGCGTGCTGGGCGACGCCGATGCCGCCGCCGACGCCTATGCCCGGGCCGCGGCGCTGGCGCCGGACAACCCCGACTTGTTGCGCGCCTATGCCGACGCCCTGCTGACCGCCGGCCGGGGCGAGGAGGTGCCGCCGCTGCTGGAGACCGGGCTGCGGCGCATCCTGGCGTCGAATCCGAACGATCTGCAGGCCCTGTGGTTCCTCGGCGTCGCCGCGCAGAAGGCGGGCCAGCCGGAGGAGGCGCGGCGGCTGTGGAGCCGGATGCGCGACCAGTTCCAGGAGGGCAGCCAGGAGCGCCGGGCGATCGAGGGCCGCATGTCCCAGCTGCCGGCCCCCGGCGCCGGATGACCGAACCGGCCGGATCGCCGCAACAATGCGGATGAAACCCGGCCCGGGACCTTCGTCTTCGCGGTTGCAGCGACGCGGCGTCGGGCCGCGGTTGACCGGCACCGGGAAACAATGCTTGTTTCGACTGCAACAAGAACTCGGGTGAGGCTCATTTATCGTGGTCTCTGTTGCTGCCGCCGCGGCGCCCTCGGACGGGGCGATCGTCGTCGAGGACATGCATAAGCGGTTCGGCAAGCTCGAAGTGCTGAAGGGCGTATCGCTGCGGGCCCGGCAGGGCGATGTCATCTCGATCATCGGCTCCTCCGGCTCGGGCAAGAGCACGCTGCTCCGCTGCATCAACCTGCTCGAGATCCCCAATGACGGCCGCGTCTGGGTCAATGGCGAGCTGATCCGGATGAAGAAGCTGCGCTCCGGCGAGGCCGAGCCCGAGGACAGCAAGCAGGTCGACCGCATCCGCGCCTCGCTCGGCATGGTGTTCCAGAGCTTCAACCTGTGGTCGCACATGACCGTGCTTGAGAACGTGATCGAGGCGCCGGTGCATGTGCTGAAGGTGCCGCGCCAGGAGGCGGTGGAGCGCGCCGAGGCGCTGCTCGCCAAGGTCGGCATCGCCGACAAGCGCGACCACTATCCGAGCCACCTGTCCGGCGGCCAGCAGCAGCGCGCCGCGATCGCGCGGGCGCTGGCGATGCAGCCCAAGGTGATGCTGTTCGACGAGCCGACCTCGGCCCTCGACCCCGAGCTGGTCGGCGAGGTGCTGCGGGTGATCCGCCAGCTGGCGGAGGAGGGCAACACCATGCTGCTCGTCACCCATGAGATGCGCTTCGCCCGCGAGGTGTCGAGCCGGGTGATCTTCCTGCATCAGGGGCGGACGGAGGAGGAGGGGACGCCGGCCGAAGTGTTCGACAATCCGCGTTCGGAGCGGATCCGCCAGTTCCTCAAGGCGCAACATTGATGGGCGCCGCTTCGCTGCGATGCTTGACCGCGCGCGGCGATTTCGCGGAAATCGGTCCATCCAACCCGGGACTGCAAGGTCCCAGTTCTGAACGGGAGACTTCATGATGAAGAGCTGGATGTCGCTGGCCGCCGCCGCGGCCCTCGTGCTGGCCGCCAGCACGGCTTCGGCCCAGGACACGCTGCGGGTCGGCACCGAGGGCGCCTATCCGCCGTACAATGCCACCGATGCTTCGGGCAAGCTGGTCGGCTTCGAGATCGACCTCGCCAATGCGCTGTGCGAGCGCACCCAGATGAAATGCGAGATCGTCCAGCAGGATTGGGACGGCATGATCCCGGCGCTCATGAACAAGCGCTACGACGCGATCATGGCCGGCATGTCGGTCACCGAAGAGCGGATGAAGCAGATCGCCTTCTCCAAGCCCTACAGCACCACCCCGGCCTGGTTCGTCGGGGCCAAGGACGGCGTGCTGAAGGACGCCAAGACGCTGGACGACGTCAAGGCCGCGCTCAAGGGCAAGTCGGTCGGCGTGCAGCGCTCGACCATCCACCAGAACTTCCTCGAGGCCAAGGTGCCGGGCGTCGACGCGCGGCTCTACGACACCCAGGACGATCTCAACCTCGACCTGCAGAACGGCCGCATCGACGCCGGCCTGGCCGACAGCCTCGGCTGGAAGGACTTCCTGGCCAGCGACGCGGGCAAGGGCTACGACCATTTCGGCCCGGGCCTGACCGGCAAGGACGACCCGATCTTCGGCCTCGGCGTCGGCATCGGCCTGCGCCAGGAGGACACGGCGCTGAAGGCGAAGCTGGACAAGGCGCTGGACGAGGTGAATGCCGACGGCACGCTGGCCAAGCTGTCGGTGCAGTGGTTCGGCTTCGACACGTCGGTCAAGTAATCGCGGTCAAGTCAGCGGAGAACGGGCGTCGGCGGATGCGGTGCCGGCGCCCGGCCCCCAACCGGGACCCCGGGGGTCCCAGAACGGAAAAGATCATGACCAAGATCTGGGTGTCCCTGGTCGGGGCGGCGGCGCTGGCGCTGGCCGCCGGCACGGCGTCGGCGGAGACGTTCCGCGTCGGCATGGAAGGCGCCTACCCGCCCTTCAACAACACCGATTCCAGCGGCAAGATCGTCGGCTACGAGGTCGACCTGGTGACCGAGCTGTGCAAGCGCATCAACATGACCTGCGAGGTCATGCAGCAGGACTGGGACGGCATGATCCCGGCGCTCATGAACAAGCGCTATGACGGCATCATGGACGGCATGTCGATCACCGAGGAGCGCCTGAAGCAGATCGCCTTCTCGGTGCCCTACACCGACACCCCGGCCTGGTTCGTCGGCGCCAAGGACGGGCTGCTGAAGGACACCAAGACCTTGGCCGACGTGAAGGCGGCGCTGAAGGGCAAGACCATCGGCGTGCAGCGCTCGACCACCCACCAGAACTTCCTCGAGGCCGAGTTCAAGGACTCCGAGATCAAGCTCTACGACACCGTCGACGAGCTCAATTTCGACCTGGTCAACGGCCGCATCGACGGCGGGCTGGGCGACAGCATCTCCTGGGATTCCTTCCTGAAGAGCGACGCCGGCAAGGGCTTCGCCCATTTCGGGCCGGGCCTGACCGGCAAGGACAACCCGCTGTTCGGCCAGGGCGTGGGCATCGGCCTGCGCCAGGAGGACAAGGAGCTCAAGGCCAAGCTCGACAAGGCCATCGACTCGATGAAGGCCGACGGGTCGCTGGCCAAGCTGTCGGTGCAGTGGTTCGGCTACGACCCGCTGGCTCCCGGCAACTAAGCACCTTCGGGCGGCGGACTGACCGCCGCCCGTCCCATTCAGGCAGCGGCAAGGCATGCAGGGACTGATCGATTCACTGCTCCACTGGGCGCAGCTCTTCTCCTGGGGCGACCAGGGCTGGGGGGACGAGTTCGTCCGGGCCGCGGTGATGACCGTGCTGCTCTCCACCGCCAGCTACATCTTCGGGCTCGCGGTCGGGCTGATCGCCGCCTGCCTCAAGGTCTGGGGCGGCTTCGTGCTGCGCGGGCTGATGGAGATCTACACCACCGTCATCCGCGGCGTGCCGGAGCTGCTGATCATCTATCTCCTGTTCTTCGGCAACGAGCGGGCGATCAACGCCATCCTCGGCGCGTTCGGCATCACCGAGCCGTTCCGGCTGAACGAATTCGCGATCGGCGTCTTCGCCGTCGGGCTGATCTCCGGCGCCTATGCGACCGAGGTGCTGCGCGGCGCCATCCAGGTCATCCCGCATGGCCAGATCGAGGCCGGCCGGGCCTTCGGCATGCACGGCTTCATGGTGTTCCGCCGCATCATCCTGCCGCAGACCATCCGCTTGGCGCTGCCTGGCCTGGGCAACATCTGGCAGCTGATCCTGAAGGACACGGCGCTGGTCTCCGTCGTCGGGGTGACCGAGCTGATGCGCATCAGCCAGGTGGCGGCGCGGTCGACGCGCGAGCCGTTCCCGTTCTTCATCACCGCGGCGGTGCTGTTCCTGGTCATCACCACCTTCTCGACCAAGCTGTTCCGCAAGGCCGAGGCGCATTACGACCGCGGCGTGCGGCGGGCGGGCTGACCATGGATCTCGACCTGATCCTCGACACCTTCGGCCGGCTGCTCGGTGGCGCCCTGGTGACGATCCAGCTGATCGTGCCGGCGCTCGCCCTCGGCGTCGTCATGGCGATGGTGCTGGCGCTGATGCGGGCGTCCGGCAGCGGCGTCCTGTCGCGCATCTCCCGCGGCTACGTCTTCGTGTTCCGCGGCACGCCGCTGCTGGTGCAGATCTTCCTGATCTATTTCGGCCTCGGCCAGTTCCGCCCGCTGTGGGAGGCGCTCGGCGTCTGGAACTGGCCGCTGCGCGAGGCCTTCCCCTGCGCCGTGATCGCCTTCGCCATGAACACCGCGGCCTACACCAGCGAGATCATCCGCGGCGGCCTGCAGGCGGTGCCCTTCGGCCAGATCGAGGCGGCGCGCGCCTGTGGCATGTCGCGGGCGCTGGTGTTCCGGCGGATCACCGTGCCGATCGCCGTGCGCCAGGCGCTGCCGGCCTATGGCAACGAGATCATCCTGATGGTGAAGGCCAGCTCCCTGGCCTCGATCATCACCATCATGGAGATCACCGGCATCGCCAAGCAGATCAACTCGCGCACCTTCGCGCCGTTCGAGGTGTTCACGGCCGCCGGCATCCTCTACCTCGCCATGAACTTCGTGGTGGCGCAGGGCATCCGGGGGGTGGAGTGGAAGCTGACCCCGCATCTGCGCCGGCGCAGCTGACGGCCTCGCTCCGGCACTGTCGGGCGGCCGGGAAACCCGGCTAGACTGGCGCGGATGTTCACCTTCACGCCGCTCCGCCCCGCCGACCTGCCGCGCCTGCGCCTGTGGCTCGCCATGCCGCATGTCCGCGCCTGGTGGGGCGATCCGGACACCGGGATCCGCGAGATCCGCCGGCTGATGGCGTCGGATTGGGCCGAGCCGATGCTGGTCGCCTGGCAGGGCCGGCAGATCGGCTATCTGCAGGCCTATGACGCGGCCGTGGCGGCGCCCGGCGGCGACGCCGAGCCCGGCAGCTTCGGCATCGACCTGTTCATCGGCGAGCCCAGCTATGTCGGCAAGGGCCTCGGCACCGCTTTCCTCGGCGCCTACACCGACCGGCTGCTGAAGGGCGGGCGGGCCTTGCGCATCCTGGCCCGGCCAGCCCGCTTGAACCACCGCGCCGTCCGCTGCCTGGAAGGGGCGGGGTTCCATCCGCTGGACGACGACTGCGGCCCGCTGCTGGCGATGGCGAAGGACCGGCCCGGCCTTTAGGACAAGCCGGGAAACTGCCGAGTCGCGGTCCGGCGCAGGCGTGTTATGCTTTCCCCTAAAACCAGAACAATCGGGGAATCGCCATGAACGTTGCCCGCATTCTGAATGTGAAGGGGAATACCGTCATCCATGTCGCGCCGGACCTCCGGCTGGCCGAGGTGGTGACGCTGCTGCGCGACAAGCGCATCGGCGCCGTCCTGGTCAGCGGCGACGGCCGCCACATCGACGGCATCCTGTCCGAGCGCGACGTCGTCCACCGCCTGGCCGATCGGGGGCCGGCGCTGCTGGACGAGCCGGTCTCGACCATCATGGTCCGCACCGTCATCACCTGCGGCCTCGACGATACGGTGTCCGAGCTGATGGGGATGATGACCCAGCGCCGCTTCCGCCACCTGCCGGTGGTGGACGGTCAGGGGCTGATCTGCGGCATGATCAGCATCGGCGACGTGGTGAAGGCGCGGCTCGACGAGATCGAGAGCGAGGCCGAGAGCCTGCGCGAATACATCACCACCAGCTGACGCGGCCCCGGGGCGGGGGCCGGCGCAGCGAAGCGGGAACTGCCGTGCGGCAGGCCCTGTTCTTGGGAATGATCGTCCGTGCCGGCGCCACCGGCCGGCCGGCTCACAAGAACGAGGTGCCCGACATGTTCGGCAGTCTGCTCCACTGGGCCGTGGTCTTCCTGATCGTCGCGCTGGTCGCGGCCCTGCTCGGCTTCGGCGGCGTCGCCGGCACGGCGATGGCCGGCGCCAAGCTGCTGTTCTGGGTCGCGATCGTGATCTTCGTGATCATGCTCGTGGCCGGCCTGGTCAGGCGCGGCTAGCGCTTCCTGAGCCAACGCATCGACGGCCGGGCGCCCTGACGGGTGTCCGGCCGTTGTCGTGATCATCAGGCCGCTTCGGTCTTGTCCGCCGGCGTTGCCGACAGGCGCAGGCCCATTGCCTGCAGCACCCGCATGACGGTGCCGAGCTCGGGATTTCCGCCGCTGCTGAGCGCGCGATAGAGGCTTTCGCGAGAAAGGCCGGCGTCCTTGGCGATCTGGGTCATGCCCCGGGCACGAGCGACGGTGCCGATCGCCTCGGCGATGAAGCCAGGATCCCCGGTCTCGAAGGCGGCAGTCAGATACTCCGCCTGGGCCTCCGGGGTGTCGAGATAGCGGGCGGAATCATAGGGGCGGGTCGCGGTCATTCCGGTTGCTCCTTGGCCAGGGCCTTGGCCCGCGCGATGTCCTTCGCCTGTGTGCTCTTGTCGCCGCCGCACAGCAGGATCACCGTCACATTACCCCGCTGGGTGAAATAGACCCGGTAGCCTGGGCCATAGTCGATCCGCAGTTCGCTGACGCCGTCGCCGACGGGTTTGGCGTCGCCGGCATGCCCGGCGGCCAAGCGATCGATCCGGACGGCGATGCGAGCGACAGCGCGGCGATCTTCGAGGGCGTCGATCCAGCGGGAGAATTCAACGGTCTCGACGATCGAGCGCATGGCGTATTGTAGCTTATGGGCTACGGTCCGACAAGACGCACAGCGCACGACAAGCCCTGTCGCGGCGAAAACCGCCGCTGGTCTGTCGAGTGATGTTATCGCCGGAGAGAGATGGTGGAGCTGAGCGGGATCGAACCGCTGACCTTCTCATTGCGAACGAGACGCTCTCCCAACTGAGCTACAGCCCCACGAATTCGAACCCGGGCGGTTGGGCATCCCGGCGAACGGCGCGGAATATCGTGCCCGCACCATGGCTTGTCAAGCGCCTGATCCGGGCGCCGGTCGTTTTTCGGCGGCGGTCGTTTGAAACCTCCGGCGGCTCGGATATAAGGGGGCCGGGCCGCAGCCGTGGCGGCCGGCTCGGGTTTGCAGGCGGGACCATGACGGACTTCATCGGCCAAAAGACGGTCACCCTTTTCGGCGGCACCGGATTCGTCGGCCGCTACGTGGCGCAGATGCTGGCCCAGCGCGGCTGGCGCATCATCGTCGCCGCGCGCCATCCGGACCGGGCCCTGCCGCTGAAGACGGCAGGCGCGGTCGGCCAGGTCGTGCCGGTCTTCGCCGACATCCGCGACGACGGCTCGGTCGCCGCCGCCGTGGCCGGCACCGATGCCGTGGTCAACCTGGTCGGCATCCTGTTCGAGCGCGGCAAGCAGCGCTTCGACTCCATCCATGGCGAGGCCGCGGGCCGCGTCGCCCGTGCCGCGGCGGCGGCCGGCGCCAGCCGTTTCGTGCAGATCTCGGCGATCGGCGCCTCGGCCGACAGCCCGTCCTCCTACGCCCGCACCAAGGCGGCCGGCGAGGCGGCGGTGCGCGCGGCCTTCCCGGGTGCCTCGATCCTGCGGCCGAGCGTCGTCTTCGGGCCCGAGGACGGCTTCTTCAACCTGTTCGCCAACCTGGCCCGCACCGCGCCGTTCCTGCCGCTGTTCGGCGGCGGCACCACGAAGTTCCAGCCGGTCTATGTCCAGGACGTCGCCGCCGCGGTGGTCGCCTGCCTGGAGCAGGACGGCACCGCCGGCCAGACCTATGAGCTCGGCGGCCCGCGGGTCTACAGCTTCCGCGAGCTGATGCAACTGACCCTGCAGCAGACCGGCCGCAAGAAGCGCCTGGTCTCGCTGTCCTGGGGCGTGGCGGCGTTCGAGGCGCGGCTGTTCAGCCTGCTGCCGAAGCCGCTGCTGACTCCGGACCAGGTGGTGCAGCTCAAGATCGACAACGTCGTCGGCGCCGGCGCCAGGACGCTGGCCGATCTCGGCATCCAGCCGACCCCGGCCGAGCTGATCCTGCCGAGCTATCTCGACCGCTACCGCCCCGGCGGCCGCTTCGGCAACAGCTTGGTCGCCTGACCGATCACCCCAGCGCCCGGGCCAGGAAGGGCAGGCTCTCGTCCATCCGGTAGTCGACCGAGGAGTGGTTGTCCGCGAACTCCTCGTAGCGGTGCTTTACGCCCAGCCGCTCCAGCGACCGGTGCAGCCGGCGGGCGCCGTAGACCAGGTTGAACTGGTCGATGTCGCCGCAATCGATGTACAGCGCCTTCAGCGACTTCAGCGCATCGGCGTGCCGGTCGGCGAGCAGCGCCGGGTCCCATTCCAGCCAGTTGGCCCAGCGCTCCTCGATCAGCTCGCAGGTGTCGGGGTTGACCGGCAGCCGGATGCCGAGGAACTGCGACGGGTCCGGGTCGTAGGTCGCGGCCATCGCCAGCCACATCAGGATGTGGAGGTCGGCATCCTGGATCTTCTTCGCCTCCTCCAGCGAGGTGATGAAGCGCTCGATCGAGCCCTCGTGCTTGGCCAGCGCCCGCAGCACGTTCGGCATCTCCAGCAGATAGGCCAGCTCGAAGGCCATGTCGCCGGAATGGCACGCGGCCGCGCTCCAGGTGTCGGCCCGGCGCATGGCGTGGATGATCGAGCCGTAGCCGCCGGAGCTCTTGCCGAACACGCCGCGCCGGCCGGGTCCGCCGCAGCCGAGCCGGGCCTCCACCGCCGGCAGCATCTCGTCGATCAGGAAATCCTCCCACCGGCCCATGGCGGCGGAGTTGATGTACTGGTTGCCGCCGAGGCGGGTGAAGCAGTCCGGGAAGGCGATCGCCACCGGCGGCAGCTTGCCCTCGGCGATCAGCCGGTCGGCCCGCTCCGGCACGTTCTCGCCGAAATTCTTCCAGTTGGTGTGGGCCGGCCCGCCGGCGGTGAAGCCGACCAGGTCGACCAGCAGCGGCAGGCCGCGCCCGTCATGTCCGTGGGGGATGTAGAGGTCGACGCGCCGCTCATGCGGGTCGCCCAGCAGGTTGCCCCGCAGCGCCTGGCTGTCGATGGTGAAGCTGTCGACCCGCCCGCGCGGGGCGGCCTGGTTCTTGCGCATGCGTTCGCTCCCTAGGGTTGTGGTCCCACCCTAGACCGAGTCTCGGTGGGACGCAGCCCTCCGGCGCTCAGAATGGGCGCAGCCGGATCGGCTCCAGCGGCAGCGTCTGCCCCGGCTTGACGAAGACGACGACGAAGTCGAAGGGCCGGCCGGTCACGCCGCGCATCCGCTTGGCAAGGCCGAACTCGGTGCGCCAGGTGTCGAGCCCCTGGTACTTCGCCGCCTCGCCCAGGCACCAGTCGTCATCCGTCAGGCAGATCACGGCCAGGCCGCCGCGGCGCAGCCGGTCGGCGTCGATCCAGGGGGCATAGGCCGGGGCGAAGGCGGTAAAGTCGGTCGGGTGGTCCGGGCTGTAGAAGGTGGCGCCCAGGGCGTAGCTCTCGCTGCCGGCGACGATCGCCAGCTTCGTGCCGACCTGCTGGCGCCACAGCGCCGTCACCCGCTCGGCTACGATTCGCCGCGGCTCGGCCGCATGCTCGATGTCGTGCCGCTGGGTCCAGGCGCCGGCGAACGGCGCCGCCGACAGCAGCAGCAGGCCGCCGATTCCGGCCAGCAGCGCCAGCCGGCGCAGCGCCGCCCGGTCGACCGCCAGCCGCAGGCAGACGATCGCGGCCAGCGGCGACAGGCTGAAGATCGGGATGGCGAACTGGGTGACGATCTTCACCTTGAAGGCCAGGGCGATCGCGACCGTGAGCAGTAACGGGCCGAGGGCGAAGATCGCCAGTGCCCGGCGGTCGCCCGTGGAGGGCACCGCGGGCCGGTCCTCCGGCGCCGCCGTCCGGCCGCGCCGCCACAGCCAGGCCAGGGCGGCGCCGAGCAGCGCGTGCACGGCGAAGCAGCCGGCGACGAACAGCCCGGCCTTGGCGAGGATCCGGAGCGCGTCGGAGTGGCTCTTGCTGGCCATGTACTGCAGCGGGCCGATGGCGGCGTGGAGGTGCCACAGCACATGCGGCGCCATCGCCGCGGCGAACACGGCGATCGCGACGTAGGGGGCGGGGCTGGCGAAGAAGCGGCGGCGGTCAGGATGGGCCAGCGCCGCGGCCAGGCAGCAGACCAGGATGATGCCGCTGTAGTATTTCGACAGCATCGCCGCCGCGGCCACCAGCCCCAGCGCCGCCGCGCTGGCCAGGTCGCGCCGGTCGAAGACGCGCAGGAACAGCTGCATCACCAGCGGCCACAGCGACAGCAGCACCGAATTGGCGTTGAAGTTCAGCGACTGGATGGTGGCGAAGGGCAGGGTCTCCAGCAGCAGCACCGCCGCCAGCCGGGCCGGGCCGCACAGGTATCGACCGGCGATGGTCCAGACCGCGGCCAGGCCGATCGCGGCATTGACCGAGGACAGCAGGTAGAAGGCCCAGTCGGCGGTCGGGAGCAGGCTGAACCAGGCATGCACCACCCAGGCGTAGAAGGGCGGGTGCTTGTAGGTGCCCAGCGGCATCTCCTGCGCCCAGGAGAAGGCCTCGGTCATGTCGTTCGGCAGATCGGACGGCGCCAGGTAAAGGAGGCAGAAGGCGGTCCACAGCACGACATGCGCCGCCAGCAGCAGCAGGAGGGTGTC
Organism: Inquilinus sp. CA228; assembly: GCF_052078665.1. Lineage (NCBI taxonomy): Bacteria > Pseudomonadati > Pseudomonadota > Alphaproteobacteria > Rhodospirillales > Rhodospirillaceae > Inquilinus > Inquilinus sp. CA228. The sequence continues at coordinate 45,300 of NZ_JBQJIK010000019.1, forward strand.
GCTGCGGGAGCGGCGGAGCGGGGTGCTGAGCGCGATCGACATGGGGCGGGCGGCGGCAATGAGAACCGGCCCGTGCCGTTAGGCCCGGCCGGAGCTGACGTCCAATTACGTCTTCGTATGCCGCCGGCCGGTGGGGTCAGACCGTGCCCACCTCATAGGCCGTCTCGTAGCCCCCCTGCACGGCGCTCTCCAGCAGCGGCTGGATCCGCGCCATGTGCTCGGTGAGGAGCGGGTTTTCGCGGAAGCGCTGGGCGTCCTCGACGGTCTCGAAGGCGGTCACCAGCACGACGCTGCGGCCATCGAGCGACCGGAACAGCCGGCCGCCGCGCAGCCCGGGGACCTGGCCGCGCACCCGGTGGTGCTGGGCCAGCTGCAGCTCCATGAACTCCTCGAACTGGCCGGGCTTCGGCGTGATCACGCTGATCGAGACATAGGGTTTGGTCATGGTTGGCTCCGCATGAAGGAGCCACCCTGCTAAAGGTTCAAGCCGGCTTGAGGTCAAGGCTGGTTTTGAGTGCTGGCAACCAGGAGGGTGGAACAAGAGGCGTATAGCGACTGCCCCTGGCGACACGATTATCCGATAGTTCCGAATCGGGTATAATTTTCTTGAAATAATCGTGCCGAAACGCCTGTCTAGCTGCGAACCGCTCTTAACAACGCGAAATTAGTCAACAAATGTGACCTAATCGCGAAAAACTGCTCGCCAGGGCCTGCCGAAATCCGTAAATGTCCGCGAAGCCCCGCCGCTGCGGGGGGGCTTGTTCGACTCCGCGTGACGAGGAGCCGCCCATGGCGACGAAGATGCTGCAGTTCGTGAAGACCGCAGGCGAGATGCCGGCGAAACGGACGGCCGAGATCCGCCGGCAGGACTGGCTCGAGGTCTACGGCCCCTATGTCCGGCAGAAGGCCGAGGAGCAGTCGTCGCGCTGCTCGCAATGCGGCGTGCCCTTCTGCCAGGTGCATTGCCCGCTGCAGAACAACATCCCGGACTGGCTGAAGCTGACCGCCGAGGGGCGGCTGGAGGAGGCCTACGAGATCTCCTCGGCCACCAACTCCATGCCCGAGATCTGCGGCCGCATCTGCCCGCAGGACCGGCTGTGCGAGGGCAACTGCGTGATCGAGCAGTCGGGCCACGGCGCCGTCACCATCGGCTCGATCGAGAAGTACATCACCGACACCGCCTGGGCCGAGGGCTGGGTCAAGCCGCCCACGCCGCTGCGCGAGCGCGGCCAGTCGGTCGGCATCATCGGCGCCGGCCCGGGCGGCATCGCCGCGGCCGAGCAGCTGCGCCGGCTCGGCTACCAGATCCATCTCTACGACCGCTACGACCGGGTCGGCGGCCTGCTGATCTACGGCATCCCCAGCTTCAAGCTGGAGAAGGAGATCGTCGCCCGCCGGGCGCAATGGCTGGCCGATGCCGGCATCACCCTGCATCTGAACTTCGAGGTCGGCCGCGACGCCACGCTGCAGGAGCTGCGGTCGCGCCACGACGCGGTGCTGATCGCCACCGGCGTGTACAAGGCGCGCGACTTCCAGGCTCCCGGCTCCGGCCTCAAGGGCATCGTCGCCGCGCTCGACTATCTCACCGCCTCGAACCGCACCGGCCTCGGCGACGACGTGCCCGAGTTTGCCGACGGCACGCTTAACGCCGCCGGCAAGCGGGTGGTGGTGATCGGCGGCGGCGACACGGCGATGGACTGCGTCCGCACCGCCGTGCGCCAGGGCGCCGTCTCGGTGAAGTGCCTGTACCGCCGCAACCGAGCCAACATGCCGGGCAGCCAGCGCGAGGTGCACAATGCCGAGGAGGAGGGCGTCGAGTTCGTCTGGCAGGCGGCGCCGGAGGCGTTCCTGGGCGACGATGCTGTCAGCGGCGTGCGCGCCCATTCGATCCATCTCGGCGTCGCCGATGCCACCGGCCGGCAGAGCCCGGTGGTGATCGAGGGCTCGGCCCACACCATCGAGGCCGACCTGGTGGTCAAGGCGCTGGGCTTCGATCCCGAGGACCTGCCGACCCTGTTCGACGCGCCGGGCCTGCCGGTGACCAAATGGGGCACGGTCCGGGTCGACCACAAGACCATGATGACCGCGGTCGACGGCATCTTCGCCGCCGGCGACATCGTCCGCGGCGCCAGCCTCGTCGTCTGGGCCATCCGCGACGGCCGCGACGCCGCCGCCGCGATCGACAGCTTCCTCGTCGCCAAGGCCGCCGCACTGGCGGTCGCGGCGGAATGACGCCAGCCGGAAGGAGCCAGCTCATGAGCCAGTTTGAGAAGAGCCTTGGCGAGAAGAATGCCGGCCAGCGCTTCGTCGAGGAATACCAGGCCAATGTCGCCCGGCTGACCGCGGCCCATGCCTACGACCCGGCGGAGGAGCACGATGCCTGCGGCGTTGGCTTCATCGCCACCCTCGACGGCAAGCCGCGGCGCGAGGTGGTGCAGGCCGGCATCGACGCGCTGAAGGCGGTGTGGCACCGCGGCGCGGTCGACGCCGACGGCAAGACCGGCGACGGCGCCGGCATCCATGTCCAGATCCCGCAGCAGTTCTTCCACGAGCATGTCGAGCGCGTCGGCCACCGCCCGATGGCGGGCGTGATCGCGGTCGGCCAGGCCTTCCTGCCGCGCACCGACCTGGAGGCGCAGGAGAAGTGCCGCTGCCTGGTCGAGGGCGAGATCCTCAACTTCGGCTACTACATCTACGGCTGGCGCCAGGTGCCGATCAACGTGGCGATCATCGGCGACAAGGCGAACGCCGCCCGGCCGGAGATCGAGCAGATCATGATCGGCAACCCCAAAGGGGTGCCGGAGGAACAGTTCGAGCGCGACCTCTACATCATCCGGCGGCGGATCGAGAAGGCGGCGCAGGCCGCCGGCATCGCCGATTTCTACCTGTGCTCGCTGTCCTGCCGCTCGATCATCTACAAGGGCATGTTCCTGGCGGCGCAGCTGACCGACTTCTACCCGGACCTGCTGGACGAGCGTTTCGTCTCCAACTTCGCGATCTATCACCAGCGCTATTCGACCAACACCTTCCCGACCTGGCGCCTGGCCCAGCCCTTCCGCATGCTCGCCCACAACGGCGAGATCAACACGCTGAAGGGCAACTCCAACTGGATGCGCGCGCATGAGACGCGCATGGCCAGCCCGGTGTTCGGCGACGCGATCGAGGACATCAAGCCGGTGATCCAGGGTGGCAGCTCGGACTCCGCGGCGCTCGACGCGGTGTTTGAGGTGATGGTCCGCGCCGGCCGCGACGCGCCGCTGGTCAAGGCCATGCTGGTGCCGGAGGCGACGCCGGCCGACGCCGACATCCCGCCGACGCACCGCGCCTTCGTCAGCTACTGCAACGCGGTGATGGAGGCCTGGGACGGGCCGGCCGCGCTGGCCATGTATGACGGTCGCTGGGTGATGGGCGGCATGGACCGCAACGGCCTGCGGCCGATGCGCTACACCCTGACCCATGACGGGCTGCTGATCGCCGGATCCGAAGCCGGGATGGTCCGGCTCGACGAGAACCGGATCGCCGAGAAGGGGCGGCTCGGGCCCGGCCAGATGCTGGCGGTCGATCTGCAGGAGGGGCGCCTCTACCACGACCGCGAGATCAAGGAGGTGCTGGCCGCGCGCCAGCCGTTCCAGGACTGGACCAAGCGGATCAAGGTGATCGACGGGCTGATCCGCGCCGGCGGCGAGGGCACCGAGGCGGCGATGAGCCGCGAGGAGCTGCGCCGGCGCCAGGTCGCCATGAACATCACCATGGAAGACCTGGAGCTGATCCTGCACCCGATGGTGGAGGAGGCGAAGGAGGCGGTGGGGTCGATGGGCGACGACGCGCCGATCGCCATCCTGTCCGACCTGAACCGGCCGCTGCACCACTTCTTCCGCCAGAACTTCAGCCAGGTCACCAATCCGCCGATCGACAGCCTGCGCGAGCGGCGGGTGATGAGCCTGCGCACCCGGCTGGGCAATCTCGGCAACATCCTCGACGAGGATGCCAGCCAGTGCGACCTGCTGCAGCTCGACAGCCCGGTGCTGACCAACGCCGAATACGAGGCGATGCGCGCCTATATGGGCGCGACCGCGGCGGAGATCGACTGCACCTTCGACAACAACGGCGGCGAGCACGCCCTGCGCGACGCGCTGCGCCGGGTCTGCCGCGAGGCCGAGGACGCGGTGCGCGGCGGCGCCACCCACATCGTCCTGACCGACCAGCATGCCGGCCAGGACCGGGTGGCGATCCAGATGATCCTGGCCACCGGCGCCGTCCACACCCATCTGATCCGCCAGTCGCTGCGCACCTTCACCTCGCTGAACGTGCGCTCGATGGAATGCGTCGACGTGCACCATTTCGCGGTGCTGATCGGCGTCGGCGCCACCACGGTGAACGCCTATCTGGCGCAGGAGGCGATCGCCGACCGGCAGCGCCGCGGCCTGTTCGGCGACCTGTCGCTCGACGCCTGCATGAAGCGCTACCGCCAGGCGGTGGACGACGGGCTGCTCAAGATCATGTCGAAGATGGGCATCTCGGTGATCTCGTCCTACCGCGGCGGCTGCAACTTCGAGGCGGTCGGCCTGTCGCGCTCGCTCGTCGCCGAATACTTCCCGGGCATGCCCAGCCGCATCTCCGGCATCGGCATGGCCGGGCTGCAGATGAAGGCGATCGAGATGCACGAGGCGGCGTGGAACCGCAGCGTGGTCACCCTGCCGATCGGCGGCTTCTACCGCTACCGCCAGGGGCAGGAGCGGCACGCCTGGGAAGGCCAGATGATCCACATGCTGCAGCAGGCGGTGGCGACCGACAGCTATTCCCTGTACCGCAAATACTCCGACCTCATCCGGCGCCAGTCGCCGGTGGCGCTGCGCGACCTGCTGGACTTCGTGCCGGTGCGCCAGTCGGTGTCGATCGACGAGGTCGAGAGCATCACCGAGATCCGCAAGCGCTTCGTCACCCCCGGCATGTCGCTCGGCGCGCTGGGGCCGGAGGCGCATGGCACGCTGAACGTCGCCATGAACCGGATCGGCGCCAAGTCGGATTCGGGCGAGGGCGGCGAGGACCCGGCCCGGTTCCGGCCGGACAAGAACGGCGACAACTGGAACTCCGCGATCAAGCAGGTCGCCTCGGGCCGCTTCGGCGTCACCGCGGAATACCTGAACCAGGCGCGCGAGCTGGAGATCAAGGTCGCCCAGGGCGCCAAGCCCGGCGAGGGCGGCCAGCTGCCCGGCTTCAAGGTGACGGTCGAGATCGCCAAGCTGCGCCACGCCACCCCCGGCGTGATGTTGATCAGCCCGCCGCCGCACCACGACATCTACTCGATCGAGGATCTGGCGCAGCTGATCTACGACCTGAAACAGATCAACCCAGACGCCAAGGTCACGGTCAAGCTGGTCAGCCGCACCGGCATCGGCACCATCGCCGCCGGCGTGGCCAAGGCCAATGCCGACATCATCCTGATCTCGGGCCATGTCGGCGGCACCGGCGCCTCGCCCCAGACCTCGCTGAAATTCGCCGGCGTGCCCTGGGAGATGGGCCTGTCCGAGGTGCATCAGGTGCTGACCCTGAACCGGCTGCGCCACCGCATCCGGCTGCGCACCGACGGCGGCATCAAGACCGGGCGCGACGTGGTGATCGCCGCGATCCTCGGCGCCGAGGAGTTCGGCATCGGCACCGCCAGCCTGATCGCCATGGGCTGCATCATGGTCCGGCAGTGCCACTCCAACACCTGCCCGGTCGGCGTCTGCACCCAGGACCCGGAGCTCAGGGCAAGGTTCTCCGGCACGCCCGAGAAGGTGGTGAACCTGTTCAGCTTCATCGCCGAGGAGGTGCGCGAGATCCTGGCCCAGCTCGGCTACCGCTCGATCAACGAGATCGTCGGCCGCACCGAGCTGCTGCGCGAGGTCAGCCGCGGCGCCGCCCATCTCGACGACCTCGACCTCAACCCGCTGCTGGCCAAGGCCGATCCGGGCGAGCATGCGATGTACTGCACGCTCGAGGGCCGCAACCCGGTGCCGGACACGCTGGACGCGCAGATGATCGCCGACGCCCGGCCGCTGTTCGAGCTCGGCGAGAAGACCCAGCTGACCTACTCGATCCGCAACACCCACCGCGCGGTGGGCACGCGGATGTCCTCGATGATCACCCGCAAGTTCGGCATGACCGGGCTGCAGCCGGGCCATGTGACGGTGCGGCTGCGCGGCAATGCCGGCCAGTCGCTCGGCGCCTGGGCGGTGCAGGGGCTGAAGCTCGAGGTGTTCGGCGACGCCAACGACTATGTCGGCAAGGGCCTGTCCGGCGGCACCATCGTGGTCCGGCCCTTCGCGGCCTCGACCTTGAAGACCAACGAGAACACCATCATCGGCAACACGGTGCTGTACGGCGCCACCGCGGGTAAGCTGTTCGCCGCCGGCCAGGCGGGCGAGCGCTTCGCGGTGCGCAACTCCGGCGCCACGGTGGTGGTCGAGGGCTGCGGCTCGAATGGCTGCGAATACATGACCGGCGGCACCGCCGTGATCCTGGGTCCGGTCGGCGACAACTTCGCCGCCGGCATGACCGGGGGCATGGCCTTCGTCTACGACGCCGACGGCAGCTTCGCCCGCCGGGCCAATCCGGAGAGCGTGCTGTGGCAGCGGGTCGAGACCCGGCACTACGACGATCTGCTCCGCACCCTGATCGCCGAGCATGTGCGCGAGACCCAGAGCGCCTGGGCCGCCTCGATCCTGCACGACTGGCCGATCGAGCGGTCGAAGTTCTGGCAGGTGGTGCCGAAGGAGATGGTGTCCCGGCTGCAGCACCCGATCCACGGCGAGGACGAGGCGCTGCGGATCCCGGCGGAGTAAGGGATCAGGCCACGGCGTAGCGCTGGTACAGCCCGTTGCGGAACACGCCGTTCGGGTCGTGCCGGCGCTGCGCCGCGATCACCTCGTCCCAGGCGGGGTAGGCGCGGCGCAGTTGCTCTCCGGTCGCGTGCAGCCGGTAGGGCAGGTAGTAGGTGCCGCCGGTATCGATCGCGGCGTCGATCAGGCCGCGGGTCATGCGCTGCATCCGCTCCTCCCCGGCGGCGGATCTCTCCTGCACGAACAGCATGACCAGGCCGAACACGTCCTCGCGGGCATAGGCCAGGGCGCTGCGGTCGTCGCGGCGGACGTCGCGCACCGTGACGTTCAGCAGGTTGCCCTCGTCGCGCCGGATCACCGCGCGGGCCGCCTGGGCGAAATCCCACAGCCGGGCCCGCGGCGCGAAATACTCGTGCAGGATGTCGGTCGACCCGGCCTCGCGGTTGGCGAACACCGCCGCCGGCTCATTGAGCAGGCTGTTGCGGCTGGTCCGCTCCGCCAGCCACGGCCCGGCCTCGCGCTCCAGCCACCAGCGCAGCGCCTTGCCGGTGTCGCTGCCGGCGGCGTTGCGGAACACCAGCCGCTGCATCCCGCCATGGGTCAGGTCGGGCAGGGGCAGCACCGCGCCGCGGGTCTCCGGCACCGGCACGTACCAGCCCAGCACCGCCTCCTCGAACAGGCTGCCCGGATCGACCGACAGCCGGCCATAGGCCATCTCGACCGGCGCAACCACACGCTCGGCGAAAGCCGCCGCGTAGTCCCGGGTGGGCATGGCGGCGAACTCCGGCACATACATCGCGTTCGGCAGCACCGCGATCTCGGCCTCCAGGATCACCCCGAACAGCCCGTAGCCGCCCAGCGCCAGGCCGAACAGCTCGTCCCCCGGACCGCAGTCGACCACTGCGCCGTCGGCGGTCAGCAACCGCAGCCGCCGCACCGTGCTCGCCGCCGGCGGGCTGTTGGCGTGCCAGCCATGGGCGTTGACGCTCAGCGTGCCGCCGATGCTGAAGTCGTTGTTCGACTGCATCACGGCGGGGGAGAAGCCGGCGGCGTTCAGCGCCGGCACGATGTCGCGCCACAGCGCCCCGCCGCCCACCCGCATCGTGCGGGCCTCAGCGTCGATCGTCAGGCCGTTCAGCGGCAGCGCGTCCAGCACCCAGCCGTCGCGCATCAGGCTCTGCCCGCCCATCGAATGGCGCGCGCCGGACACGGCCAGGCCCGGCTCCTCGCCGGCGGCGATCCGCTGCAGCAGCGGCGCCAGCCGCTTGGCCGCCGCGTCAGGATTTGCCTCGGCGAAGGCGACGCCGCGCACCGGCGTCGGGTTCAGGCCGCTGGCATCGTCCAGCAGCGTCCTTGGCGGGGCGGGAGGCGGCAGCCCGGCCGCGTCGGACAGCCGTTGCAGCCAGGCCCCGCCCACACCGCCCAGCGCCGCCGAGCCCAGCACCACGGCACCGGTCGCCAGCACGCGCCGGCGCGTCGATCCCCTCCTGGCCATGCTTCCCCCGCACCGTCCCCTGCCGGCGATAGTATGACCGGGAAGGGCGTGGGATTATGGCGAAGCTCAGACGTATTGCGCGATACCGTTGCCGAACGACCAGTTCTCCTTCGCCACCTCGACCAGGTTGATGAACACATCCTCGCGGCGCAGGCCGGGGCTCTCGGCCAGCCGGTCGGCGAGGCGGCGGTACAGCGCCTGCTTCTGCTCGACAGTCCGGGTGTTGCTGACCGTGGCCTGGATGAACACGACGTCGCTGGTGCGAGCTATGTCGGGATAGGTCGGGTCGAAGTCGAAGCCGGTGTCGTCATGCTCGTGCACCAGGATGAAGCGGTCGTTCTCCGGCACATTGAAGGTCTCGTGCAGGGACAGGTAGGCGGCGTCGCGGATGGCCTGGATGTGGCCGGCCGGCTTGCCCTTGCGCAGCGAGATGCGGACGAGGGGCATGGGATGTCTCCAAGGTCGGGCGGCGAGGCCGCGGTGCCTCAGATATAGCTCCCGCTTGATCATTTCGGAATGAACTCGATATCACTATCAGTGATGATGATCTGAAATGATGAAGCGATGCGCTCCCTCGATCTCGATGCCGTCCACACCTTCGTGCTGGTCGCCGACCACGGCAGCTTCACCCGGGCGGCCGACGCGCTCGGTGCCACCCAGTCCGGCATCAGCCTGCGGCTGAAGCGGCTGGAGGACCGGCTCGGCGTCCGGCTGTTCGAGCGCACGCCGCGGCTGGTGCGGCTGACGCCGCAGGGCGAAGCCTTCCTGCCGCGGGCGCGGCTGCTCCTGGAGGCGCAGGATGATGCGATCGCCGCGGTCTCGGCCCGGCCGCAGCGGCTGGTGCTGGGCATCAGCGACCATGTCGCGGGGCCGGGGCTGCTGGCCCGGGTGGCGGGGCAGGGCCCCGGCCTGGCGCTGGAGGTCCGGCTCGACCTGTCACAGGACCTGCTGGCCGAGTACGATTCCGGCCTCCTTGACGCCGTGATCGTCCGCCGCGACGCCGGCCGCCGCGACGGCGAGGCGCTGTTCCGCGACGAGTTCGGCTGGTTCGCCTCGACCGGCTGGCACCACCATCCGGGCGACCCGCTCCCTCTGGTCACCCGGGCGGCGCGCTGCGGCGTGCGCACGGTGGCGCTGCGTGCGCTCGACGCCGCCGGCATCGCCTGGGCCGAGGTCTTCGTCGGCGGCGGCAGCGCCGCGGTGGCGGCGGCGACCATGGCGGGGCTCGGCGTGTCGCCCCTGGCCCGCCGGACGGCGCCGCCCGGGACCGTCGATGTCGGGCCGCGGCTCGGCCTGCCGGCCCTGGCCCCGATCCAGGTGATGCTGCATTCGCGCCTGTCCGACCCCCGGCTCGCCGGGGCCCTGCGCGGCCTCGCCGCCGCCTTCCGCATGCCGGTCGTGGCGTGACTCGCCGTCGCAGCCAGACCAAAGGCATGGGCTCGCCGGTTGGTTCCCGGCCGCGGCGCGGGGGTGGCATGTGCCGCCGCAGCGCAACGCGACTCTTACCGAACCATGGCGGCATCGGTTAGAGTTCGCGCGCCATGCGAACCCTCTACCACATCTGGCTCTCCGCCCAGTCCCGCATCGTCCGGCTGCTGCTGGCCGAGAAGGATCTGCATTGCGACACCAAGGTCGAGCGGGTGTGGGAGCGCCGCGAGGAGTTCCTCGCCCTCAACCCGACGGGCGAGGTGCCGCTGCTGATCGAGCCGGACGGCACGACGCTGACCGATGTCTGGGTCATCGTCGAATACATGGAGGAGATGCATCCCGAGGTGCCGCTGCTGGGCGACACCACCCTGGCGCGGGCCGAGACCCGGCGCCTCCTGGTCTGGTTCGACCAGAAGTTCGGCCGCGAGGTCACCGAGAACCTGGTCGGCGAGAAGTTCATGAAGCGGGTGACGCGCAGCGGCCAGCCCAGCTCCGACGCGATCCGTGCCGGCCGGCAGAACGTGCACTACCATCTCGACTACATCTCCTACCTCGCCGAGACCCGGCGCTGGCTGGCCGGCGACGAGTTCAGTCTGGCCGACATCGCCGCCGCGGCCCATCTCTCGGTGGTCGACTATCTCGGCGACGTGCCCTGGGATGCCCATCCCGAGGCGCGGCAATGGTATTCGCGCATAAAGTCCCGGCCCAGCTTCCGGCCGCTGCTGGAGGACCACGTCCCCGGCATTCCGGCGCCGGCGCATTACCGCGACCTGGATTTCTGACCCGGTCCGTCCTATCTGTGTTGTTGAGAGTGATTCTTAGATAGCCCCGTCCTGCGCGGCGGATCATCGGAGACGAAGCATGGATGCGTTGGATCTTCTGCTGAAGCGCCGCTCGGTGCCGGCCCGCAACATGGTCGAGCCCGGGCCGGATGCGGCGGCGCTGGAGCGGATCCTGCGGGCCGGCACGCGGGTGCCGGACCACGGCAAGCTGGCGCCCTGGCGCATCCAACTGCTGCGCAAGGACGGGCAGCGCCGGCTGGGCGAGGCGATGGCCGGGATCTTCGCCCGCGAGACCCCGGACGCCACCGAGGCGCTGGTCGAGGCGATGCGGCAGAAGCCGGCCCTGGCGCCGCTGCTGCTGGTGATCACCCACAAGCCGCAGCCCGGCAAGATCCCGGAGCTGGAGCAGATCCTGTCCGGCGGCGCGCTGTGCCAGAACATCCTGGTGGCGGCGCATGCCCAGGGCTATTGCGCAAGCTGGATCACCGGCTGGCCGGCCTACCACCCGCAGATCGTCGAGCTGCTGGGCCACAACCCGGCGACCGACAAGATCATCGGCTTCATCTATCTCGGCACCCCGTCCGAGCCGATGGAGGACCGGCCGCGCCCGGCGCTGTCCGACGTCGTCACCGAATGGTCCGGCGCGCCGGTGCAGGTGGCCTGAGGCCGCCTACGCCGCGGCGGCGGCCACCCGGTCCGACTCCAGCAGCGCCAGGAAGGCCCGCGCCGCCGGGTTGACTGGGCCGTCCCCGGCGCCGCGCTCGGCATGGGCGACGCCCAGCTCCCAGCAGATCTCGGGCGGGGCCAGCGTCGCCACCGCCAGCGGCGGGCGGTGCGGGTCGGCCGGATGGGCGGCGATCAGCGCCTCCGGGACCAAAGCGATGCCGAGGCCGAGAGCGACGAGGTCCAGCGCGGTCGGCAGGTCGTTGACCTCGAAGCCGGTGCGGCGCTCCACCCGCACCCGGGCGAAGGCCTGATCGACCATCTGCCGGGTGCCCCAGTCGGTCTGGAAATCGACGAAGGTCTCGCGGCCCAGCCGGCTCAGGGCCACATTCTTGCGGCCTGCCAGCGGATGGTCGTGGCGGCAGGCGGCGACCAGTTCCTCGCAGGCCAGCATGGTGGCCTGGACGTCCGGCGGCGGCGCCGGCTGCATCGGCACGAAGGCCAGGTCCACTCGGCTGTCGCGCAGCTTCTCGAACAGCCGGTCCGAGCCGCCCTGGCACAGCCGGATCTCGACCCCGGGATGGGCGGCGTGGAATCGGGCCAGCAGCTCCGGCAGGTCGACGAAGGGGGACAGGCTGTGGGTGGTGCCGATCGCCAGCCGGCCGCGCGCCAGCCCCTGCACCGCGGCGACGGCGTCGCGGGCACCCTGCGCCGCCGCCAGCACCCGCCGCGCCTCTTCGGCCAGCACCCGGCCGGCGGCGGTCAGGTCGACCCGCCTCGTGCTGCGGATGAACAGCGGTGCGCCCAGCTCCTCCTCCAGCGCCCGGATCGAGGCCGACAGGCCGGACTGCACGATGTTCACCCGCCGGGCGGCGCGGGTGAAGTGCTGCTCCTCCGCCACCGCCAGGAAATGCTCCAGCTGCCTCAGATCCATGGTCCTGCCCGATCCTGCCGATTGTTCTGCGATCATGCTGAATGCGATCTGAACATTCAATTGGAACGCTGAATGCGACACCGCCATCTTTCATGTCGGACTTGAAGGAGCAAACCGATGAGTGAGACCAACGGCCGCACGCATCTGCCGACACGGCGCTTCGGCACCACCGACATGGCGATCACCCGGGTCGGCTTTGGCGCCTGGGCGATCGGCGGCGCCGGCTGGGCCGCGGCCTGGGGCGAGCAGGACGACGACGCCTCGGTGGCGGCGATCCGCCACGCCGCCGAGGTCGGCATCAACTGGATCGACACCGCGGCGGTGTACGGCCTCGGCCATTCCGAGGAGATCGTCGGCCGCGCCCTGCGCGAGATCCCGGCCGACAAGCGGCCCTATGTCTTCACCAAGGGCGGCCTGATCTGGGACGAGGCCGACCGCACCGCCGTGCCGAAGCGTGTCGGCGCCCCGGCCAGCCTGCGGCGCGAGGTCGAGGCCTCGCTGCGCCGGCTCGGGGTCGAGCGCATCGACCTGTACCAGCTGCACTGGCCGGCCGAGGACGGCACGTCGATCGAGACCCTGTGGCAGACCTTCCTCGACCTGAAGGCGGAAGGGAAGGTGCGGGCCATCGGCCTGTCCAACCACAATGTCGAGCTGCTGGTGCGGGCCGAGGCGGTCGGCCATGTCGACACGCTGCAGCCGCCCTTCTCGGCGATCCGCCGCGATATTGGGGCGTCGGAGCTGCCCTGGTGCGCGAAGCACGAAACCGGCGTCATCGTCTACAGCCCGATGCAGTCCGGTCTCCTGACCGGCGCCTTCACGGCGGAGCGGGCAGCGGCGCTGCCGAAGGACGACTGGCGCTCGCGCTCGCCGCACTTCACCGGCGACGGCCTGGCCCGCAACCTGGCGCTGGCCGCGGCGCTGAAGCCGGTGGCGGCGCGCCATGGCTCCTCGGTCGCCGCCGTGGCGGTGGCCTGGACCCTGGCCTGGCCGGCGGTCACCGCCGCCATCGTCGGCGCCCGCAGCCCCGAGCAGGTCGATGGCTGGCTCGACGCCGCGAGGCTGGAGCTGACGCCGGAGGATGTCCAGGAGATCGCCGCCGCGATCGAGAGCACCGGCGCCGGCACCGGGCCGGTGCGGCCGTAACGGGTTTGCGTGGACCGGGTTCGCCTCCGGGCGGACCCGGTCACTCGACCGTCAGCGCATCCCCTTCGGCGATCCGGCCGCCGGCCAGGACCTCGGCGTAGATGCCGCAGTCGGCATGGCCGAAGCCGCTGATCAAGGCCTTGGGGATGTTCAGGTCGCGCTCGCCGGTCGCCGGGTTGACGTTGATGGCGGCGCAGCGGGTGATCCGTGAGACGACCTTGAGCCGCACCGGCCCGATCGCCAGCTCGCGGCCGATCCAGTCGAACTCCGCCCAGGCCGGCAGGCCGTCGAGAATGAGGTTGCCGCGGAAGCGCCGCGGGTCGACCGGGGCTCGCGTCACCCGCTCGATGTCCTTCACCGACGCCAGGTTGATCAGCGAGACCAGCTTCTCCGGCTTGTCGGTGAAGGCGATGCCGGGGGCGGAGACGATCTTCACCGCGCCGCGCTGGTCCTTCATGAAGGCGTTCAGGAACTGGTTGATCAGCTCCTGCCCGATCGGCATCGACAGCAGCCCGCGCGCCACCTGCTTGCCGTCCCGCTTCAGCGTCAGCGCCTCGGTGGCGTCGTCATAGTCGATGCCCAGCAGCGCCAGCCGCTCGTCGGTCATCCGCTGCAGGAATTGCCGCTTCGGCTGCCAGCTCGGCGCCGTCGGGTCGCATTGGCTGGCGCCATGGACGATGGCGAAGCGCCGGTCGTGCGGCAGCGTCTCGCCGGCGGCGAGATCCGTGGCGGCCAGTTTCTGCCCGGCCAGGCCCTTGACGGGATAGCGGTACAGGTCGACGAGGCGGGCGGCGGTCATGGCGGGTCTCGGGTTCCGGGCAAAAACCCTAGCGCGTTATGGCCAGCAGAAACAATCAGCGCGCCGAGGATCGCCGCTATGCGCGATTGGGACCTTGAGACGGCCTTGGCCCCGCCTTTGCCGCCGTCAATCTGTGAGATATGCTCGGGAAACCACTTGCCGGGATGGCCTATTTTGAATATGCCGATTTCCTCCTCCGCAGAGACACGGATTGCACTCACTTACCGTCTCGACAGATCCGACTATATCGAATTCAGCCTCTTTTGTCTGAGTCGGACAGAGGTAAAGATTCGGGGGAGGAAGAAATTCGCTAGAAGCTTTGTGATTTGGCTCCTTGTTGGCTTGGCATTGTTTGCTGTGATGAGCGATAGTGTGGTTGGGCCTGTTCCGCGTTCTACTATTCTGTATATTTCCTTCGGAATATTCCTGATCTGCGTACCTTACTTGGTGTTTCGGAAGCACTTTCAGCGTCGCTCGATCCAGCGCACCATCGGTTCCGACCCCGGCGCGACGTTCGAAGGGCAGGTGGACCTTGTCCTGGATGACCAGGGCGTCGATTGCCGCTCCGACGGGAGCCATTCGTTGATGGAATGGCGAGCCTTTCGCCGGGTCGAGGAAACCCCGACGCATATATTCCTGCTGATCAGCGACCTTCAGGCTCTGATTATTCCGAAGCGTGACCTCAGTGTCGAACTGGCGTCCGAGATCGTCCGGTTTTCGGCGGAGCGCATGGCGTTGAGCGGCGGCTGAGACCAGGCTGTCGCGACACGATCACCACTGCCGGCCCGAAGGTCTCCGACGGCCCTTGTTGCCGCCGGGCCACACCCCTACATCAGTCCTGCATCCTCCCGGATCGCACATGACGTGGATCAAGGCGGGGTCGGGCTTCGAGCAAGACGACCGCGCCGGACAGCGGAGACTAGACGTATGGATCTTCAGAAGTTCACCGAGCGCAGCCAGGGGTTCCTCCAGGCCGCTCAGACCGCGGCCCTGACCCGCGGCCACCAGCAGCTTTTGCCCGAGCACCTGCTGAAGGTGTTGCTCGACGATGAGGAAGGGCTCGCGGCCAATCTGATCCGCAGCGCCGGTGGCCGGCCCGAGGCCGCGGCCCAGGCGGTGGAGCAGGCGCTGGCCAAGCAGCCCAAGGTCGAGGGCGGCGGCGGCCAAGTCTATATGAGCCGCGAGCTGGCGCGGGTGCTGGACCAAGCGCAGGAGCAGGCGAAGAAGGCGGGCGACCAGTATGTCGCGGCCGAACGCCTCCTGCTCGCGCTGGCCATCGCCAAGGAGACCGAGGCCGGCCGCGCCTTGGTCCAGGCCGGGGTGACGCCGCAGACGCTGAACCGCGCCGTCGACGCCATGCGCAAGGGCCGCACCGCCGACAGCCCCGGCGCCGAGGGCCAGTACGAGGCCCTGAAGAAATACGCGCGCGACCTGACCGAGGCCGCGCGGTCGGGCAAGCTCGACCCGGTGATCGGCCGCGACGAGGAGATCCGCCGCACCATCCAGGTGCTGTCGCGCCGCACCAAGAACAACCCGGTGCTGATCGGCGAGCCCGGCGTCGGCAAGACCGCGATCGTCGAAGGCCTGGCCCTGCGCATCGTCAACGGCGACGTGCCGGAGAGCCTGAAGAACAAGCGCCTGCTGGCGCTCGACCTCGGCGCGCTGGTCGCCGGTGCCAAGTTCCGCGGCGAGTTCGAGGAGCGGCTGAAGGCCGTGCTGCAGGAGGTGACGTCGGCGGCCGGCGAGATCGTGCTGTTCATCGACGAGATGCACCAGCTGGTCGGCGCCGGCAAGGCGGACGGCGCCATGGACGCGTCGAACATGCTGAAGCCGGCCCTGGCGCGCGGCGAGCTGCACTGCGTCGGCGCCACCACGCTCGACGAGTACCGCAAGCATGTCGAGAAGGATGCGGCGCTGGCCCGTCGGTTCCAGCCGGTCTTCGTCTCCGAGCCGACGGTCGAGGACACCATCTCGATCCTGCGCGGCCTGAAGGAGAAGTACGAGCTGCATCACGGCGTGCGCATCACCGATGGCGCGATCGTGGCCGCGGCCACCTTGTCGAACCGCTACATTACCGACCGGTTCCTGCCGGACAAGGCGATCGACCTCGTCGACGAGGCCGGGGCGCGGCTGCGCATGCAGGTCGACAGCAAGCCCGAGGAGATCGAGGCGCTGGACCGGCGCACCATGCAGCTGAAGATCGAGCGTGAGGCCCTGAAGAAGGAGACCGACGCGGCCTCGAAGGACCGCCTCGCCAAGCTGGAGCAGGAGCTGGCCGAGCTGGAGGAGCAGTCCTCCTCCCTGACCGCGGCCTGGACCGCGGAGAAGGAGAAGCTGTCCGCCGCGACCAAGGTCAAGGAGCAGCTGGACCAGGCCCGGGGCGAGCTGGAGCAGGCGCAGCGCGGCGGCAACTGGGCCCGCGCCGGCGAGCTGACCTATGGCGTGATCCCGGATCTCGAGAAGAAGCTCAAGGAGGCCGAGGCGGCCCAGGCCTCGCACATGGTGCGCGAGGAGGTGCAGGCCGACGACATCGCCGCGGTGGTCAGCCGCTGGACCGGCGTGCCGGTCGACAGGATGCTGGAGGGCGAGCGCGAGAAGCTGCTCCATATGGAGGAGAAGCTGAAGACCCGCGTGGTCGGCCAGGACGAGGCGCTGACCGCGGTGGCCAATGCGGTGCGGCGCGCCCGCGCCGGGCTGCAGGACCCGAACCGGCCGATCGGCAGCTTCCTGTTCCTGGGCCCGACCGGCGTCGGCAAGACCGAGTTGACCAAGGCGCTGGCCGAGTACCTGTTCGACGACGACACGGCGATGGTCCGCATCGACATGTCGGAATACATGGAGAAACACGCGGTCAGCCGGCTGATCGGCGCCCCGCCGGGCTATGTCGGCTATGACGAGGGTGGGGCGCTGACCGAGGCGGTGCGGCGCCGGCCCTACCAGGTGATCCTGTTCGACGAGGTCGAGAAGGCCCATCCGGACGTCTTCAACGTGCTGCTGCAGGTGCTGGACGACGGCCGACTGACCGACGGGCAGGCGCGGACGGTCGATTTCCGCAACACGCTGATCGTCATGACCTCGAACCTCGGCTCCGAGCATCTCGCCGTGGCCTCGATCGAGCAGGGCGACAGCGAGGGCGAGATCGACTTCGTCAGCCGCGAGAAGGTGCTGATGGCGGTGCGCCAGCACTTCCGGCCGGAGTTCCTGAACCGGCTCGACGAGATGATCGTGTTCCGCCGCCTGACCCGGGCGAACATGACCGGCATCGTCGAGATCCAGCTGGGCCGCCTGCGCCAGCTGCTGGCCGACCGCAAGGTGGTGCTGGAGCTGGACGACAAGGCCAAGGGCTGGCTGGCGGAGCAGGGCTACGACCCGATCTACGGGGCGCGGCCGCTGAAGCGGGTGATCCAGCGCGAGCTGCAGAACCCGCTGGCGACGGCGATCCTGGAGGGCCGGGTGGTCGACGACAGCATGGTCAAGGTCACCGCCGGCGAGGACGGGCTGGTGCTCGAGCCCCAGCCGCTCGCCGCGGCCGCCTGATCGACCGGACGGGAAGGGGTGCTTCGGCGCCCCTTTTCCTACACCGTGATCTCGAAGACGAAGTCGAGGAAGGCGCGCACCCGGGCCGGGGGCAGGCCGCGCGAGCGGTGATAGGCGTAGACCGGGAAGCGCTCGTCCGACCAGTCGGGCAGCAGCCGGACCAGCCGGCCGGAGGCCAGCAGGTCGCGCACGCTGAACTCCAGCGGCTGGCCGATGCCCTGTCCGCCCAGCAGGGCGCCGATCAGGCTGCCGGAATCGTTCACCGTCAGCCGGCCCCGCACCGGGACCGACAGCACCTCGGCCTTGCGCCGGAACTCCCACTCATAGGGCCGGCCGGTGGCGGCTTCCCTGACCAGCACGCATTCATGGCCGTCCCGCACCAGCTCGTCGGGATGCTGCGGCCGGCCGCGCCGGGCCACGTAGTCGGGCGCGGCGCAGGTCAGCACCCGGGTCTCCAGCAGCAGCTTGCTGTTCAGGCCTGAGGGTTCGGGCTCGCCGAAGCGCAGGGCGATGTCGAAGCCCTCGGCCACCAGGTCGCCGATGCGGTCGCGCACCACCAGCTCCAGCTCGATCTCCGGATGGCGCGCCATGAAGCCGGCCAGGCGCGGGGCCAGGACGGAGTGGCCGAAGGCGGCGTCGGCATTGACCCGCAGCCGGCCGCGCACCGCGGTGGCGCCGCCCGACGCCTCGGCCGCCCGCTCCTCGATGCCGGTCAGGTGCGGCATCACCCCGTCGTAGAAGCGGCGGCCTTCCTCGGTCAGCGTGATCGCCCGCGGCGTGCGGTCGAACAGGCGCACGCCCAGCCGCGCCTCCAGCCGGGCGACGGCGCGGCTGACGCCGGACTGGGTCAGCCCCAGGCTGTCGGCGGCCCGCACGAAGCTGCCGGCCTCGACCACCGCAGCCACGGCGCTGATGCCGCTCAGCAGGCGGCCGTCGAAGGCCATGAGCACGACTCCCAGTCATCAAAATGATGTCCACTATGCGCTCGTGTCGCGACGGGTCAAGCCATAGGGTCCCCGGCAGCGGCGATCGGCGCCGCAGCTGAAGGAGATCCCTATGGAAGGCAAAGTCATCGCCGTCACCGGCGCGTCGAGCGGCATCGGCGAGGCCGTGGCGCGCCATTTCGCCAGGGCCGGCGCCGCGGTGATGCTGGGCGCCCGCCGCCTGCACCGGCTGGAGGTCTTGGCCGACGAGATCCGCCGCGACGGCGGCCGGGTGGCGCTGCAGCGCCTGGACGTCACCCGCCGCGAGGATGCGGAGGCCTTCGTCCAGGCCGCGGTGGCGCAGTTCGGCCGGCTGGACGTGATCGTCAACAACGCCGGCGTGATGCCGCTGTCGCCGGTGGCGGAGCTCAAGGTCGACGAATGGGACCGGATGGTCGATGTCAACCTCAAGGGTGTGCTGTACGGCGTCGCCGCGGCCCTGCCGGTGTTCCTCGCCCAGGGCTCCGGCCACATCGTCAACGTCACCTCGGTCGCCGACCGGCGGGTGGTGCCGACCGCCGCGGTCTATTCGGCGACGAAGTACGCCGTGCGCGCCTTCTCCGAGGGGCTGCGGCAGGAGATCGGCGGCGGCATCCGGGTCACGGTGGTGGCGCCGGGCGCGACGGAATCGGAGCTGGCCAACGGCATCTCCGACCCCGAGCTGCGGCGGGCGGCGATCGAGGATTACCGCCGCGAGCTGATCCCGGCCGAGGCCATCGCCCGCGCCATCGCCTACGCCGTCGCCCAGCCGCCGGAGATCGACGTCAACGAGCTGGTCGTGCGCCCGACCGCCCAGGCCTATTGAGGGAATGCGGCGATGGCGCTCTCCCATATCGCCCTGGCGGCCCTGGCGGTTCTTGCCGCCCCCGCCGCCGAAGCCCAGTCCCAGACCATCCCGGCACAGGCCATCGAAATGACACGCACCGACCTCTCCGAAGCCGATCTCGTCGGCATGTGGGTGACCGAGAACGGCCACATCCGGCTCGAGCTGCTGCCCGGCGGCCGTTATGACGAGGCCCGCGGCGCCCGGCGCAGCGCTTATACCGGCCGCTGGGAGATCCGCGGCCCGGGCGAGATCTTCTTCGCCGATGATTCCGGCTTCACCGCCACCGGCACCGTCGCCGAAGGAACCCTGGAGGTGGGCGGTGACCGCTTCCGCCGGGACGGGCGCTGGGACTGACCGGCGCGCCGTCCTATCATCCGGCAGTCTGAGGAGAAGGACCGCATGATCCGCATCGACCATCTCGACCATCTGGTGCTGACCGTGGCCAGCATCGAGGCGACCTGCGATTTCTACGCCCGCGCGCTGGGCATGAGCGTCGAGACCTTCGGCCAGGGCCGCACCGCGCTGCGCTTCGGCGACCAGAAGATCAACCTGCACCAGGCCGGACGCGAGTTCGAGCCGAAGGCGCTGCGGCCGACGCCCGGATCGGCCGATCTCTGCTTCATCGCCGCGACGCCGCTGGCGGAGGTGGTGACCCATCTCGACAGCCTCGGCATCGCCATCGAGGAGGGCCCGGTGCCCCGCACCGGGGCGACCGGGCCGATCCGCTCGGTCTATCTGCGCGATCCCGACGCCAACCTGATCGAGATCTCGAACCCGGCCTGAGGGCGTCACTCCCAATCCCCCCGCTTCTTGCCGGCGCGGTACTGCTTGGTGCGATGGATCCAGACCTTGCGCGCCTCGGCCCGGGCCAGCGGGTCCTCCTTGCGGTCGAGATGCGCCAGCTCGCGCTGCAGCTTGCCCCAGCTGCGCCAGCGCTCCGGGTCCAGGCTGCCGTCCTCCAGCGCCGCGCGCACGGCGCAGCCGGGCTCCGCCTCGTGCCGGCAATCGGCGAAGCGGCACGCCGCGGCCAGCGCCTCGATGTCGGCGAAGGTCGCGGCGACGCCGCCCTCGGCGTCCCACAGGCCGAGCTCGCGCATGCCCGGCGTGTCCAGCACCAGCCGGCCGTTCGGCAGCAGCACCAGCTCACGATGGGTGGTGGTGTGGCGGCCGCGGGCGTCGTCCTCGCGGATGCCCCCCGTCGCCATCAGCTCGGTTCCCGCCAGGGCATTGACCAGGCTGGATTTGCCGACGCCCGAGCTGCCCAGCAGCACCGCCGTCTGGCCCGGGGCGAAGCTGTCGCGCAGGCCGTCGACGCCCTCGCCGGTGACGGCGGAGACGACATGGACCGGCACGCCCAGGGCAACCGCCTCGATCTCGGCCAGCGGGCCATCGCGGTCGGCGCAGAGGTCGGCCTTGGTCAGCACCACGACGGGAGAGGCGCCGCTCTCCCATGCCGTGGCCAGATAGCGCTCGATCCGCCGGGCATTGAGCTCGGCGTTCAGCGAGGTGACCAGGAAGGCCACCTCGACATTGGCGGCGACCACCTGGCCGGTGGGGCGGCCGGGGCCGGCGGCCTTGCGGGTGAAGGCGCTGCGCCGCGGCAGCAGCTGGTGGATGGTGGCGCTGCCCTCGTCCGGGCGCAGCGCTGCCGCCACCCAGTCGCCGGCCACCGGATAGTCGCCCTCCAGCGCCTCGTGGGCGAAGCGGCCGGAGAGTTGGCCGGTCATTTCCCCGGCCGGAGTGACCAGCCGGTAGGCGCCGCGCTGCTGCACGGTGACGCGCGCCGGGCTCAGGCCACGGGCGGCATGGGGATGGAAATCCTGCTGGAGCGCTTGGCTCCAGCCATAGCGATCGATCAATGTCGGATCCTCGATCGGAAGCCTGTCAGGCGCCGGCCGAAGAGATCCTGATGTCAGGGAGTCCGAACGGCGGCGCAGCGAAGGGGGGCGCGAAACGCGCGGACAATCGCAGCCATCGTCATACCCTCCTTTCCGAGCCGTCAGGGACCATCCAGGGATAAGCCGGCCGGGGCGGGGCGTCAAGCCGGCGCACGATCTTACCGCTTGGAGGCCGGCCCGGGGTCGGGCGATGCTCGCCGGTGCAAACCATCGAAGGGGGCTTCCATGCTGCGCATTCCGGCCGCGACGGCCGTCCTGTCCCTCACGCTGGCCGCCGCACCGGCGGCACAGGCGGCGGAAGGGTTGTGGAGCGTCTATGACTCGGCGCTGAAGGGCGCCAAGTACATCGACCTGACCCACGCCTTCGCGCCCGACCAGCCGGTCTGGCCGGGCTTCGACAACGCCCAGTTCAAATCGGCCGCGGCCGGCAACCCGCTGCCGGACTACGCCAAGGAGGGCGACGAGTTCAAATACGACCAGCACGGCTTCGTCGCCACCGCCTATGTGCTGCCGACCGACCAGTACGGCACCCAGCTGGACCCGCCGGCGCATTGGGACGAGTTCGGCGCCACCATCAGCGACCTGCCGCCGACCTTCGCGGTGCGGCCGCTGGTGCTGATCGACATCCACGAGAAGGTGGCGAAGGATGCGGGCTACGCCATGACCGTGGACGACGTCACGGCCTGGGAGGCCAAGCACGGCACCGTGCCCGAAGGCAGCGTGGTCATGGTCCGCACCGACTGGTCGAAGAAATGGGGCGACGTGGCCCATTTCAACGACAAGCCGTTCCCCGGCGTGTCGCTGGACGCGCTGAAATTCCTGCATCTCGAGCGCCGCATCCTGTTCCACGGCCATGAGCCGCTGGACACCGATGCCACGCCGACGCTGGAGGGCGAGGCCTGGCTGATGCACAACCACTTCACCCAGGCCGAGGGCGTGGCCAATCTGGACCAGGTGCCGGAGGCCGGGGCGCTGATCACCATCGGCTTCGCCAAGCCGCTGGGCGGCACCGGCGGCTATGCCCGCTACATCGCCATCGCCCCGGCCGACTGGCCGCATGGCGTCACCATCGCCGAGGCGCCCGGCGCGCCGCTGCCGAAGCAGACCGCGCCGCTGCGCCGCGGCCCCGATGGCGTGATGCGGCCGACGCCGCAATAGCGGCAGTCGCCAGTCGGCAAGGACCACAGTGGAGGATCGAGACTCATGTCGAGGATGGTGTTGATGGCGATAGCCCTGTTCGGCGTGGTCTCGGCCCCGGCGGCCGGGCTGGCGGCCGAGAAGAATGTGGAGTTCAAGGTCGACGGTCAGACCGTGGTCGGCACCCTGGCGCTGCCGGACGGCGTCGCCTCGCCGCCGGCCGTGCTGCTGCTGCACGGCTTCACCGGCAGCCGGGACGAGCTGGAGATCCCGGCGGTGAAGGAGGGCATCTTCCGCCGGGCCGCACGGATCTGGGCGGGCCGGGGCATCGCCAGCTTGCGCATCGACTTCCGCGGCAATGGCGACAGCGAGGGCGCCTTCGCCGACATGACGCTGGACGGGCAGGTCAAGGACGCGCTGGCCGCGCTGGAGTTCCTCGCCGGCGAAGGCGGGGTCGACAAGGACCGCATCGCCCTGGTCGGCTGGAGCATGGGCGGGGCGGTCGGCGCCATCGTCGCCGGCCGCACCAAGCAGAAGCTGACCTCGGTCTCGCTCTGGGCGCCGGGCAGCAACATGCCGGCGTCGATCGCCTTGCTGTTCGGGCCGGACATCGTCCGGCAGGGGCTGGCCAGCGGCGACCGGCCGGTCACGGCGAAGCTGCCCTGGGGGGCCGAGGTGTCGCTCAAGAGCGGCTTCTTCCAGAGCCTTTACGCGATCGACCCGGTGGCCGAGATCGCCCGCTACAAGGGGCCGCTGCTGGTCGCGGTCGGCACCAAGGACGACGTGGTCTTCCCGCAGCCGATCGCGGGCCAGGTGCTGCTCGACAACCATGACGGGCCGGAGGAGCTTTGGGTGCGGCCGATGGACCATGTCTTCAACGCCTTCGAAGGCACCGCGATGGTGGACGAGCTGATCGCCAAGACCGGCGACTTCATCGCCGCGGCGATGAAGTAGGCACCGCGCGCACCGATGCCGGATCTGCGGATCACCACCGATTTCGAGGGCGGCAGCGTCGATGTGCTGGAATGCCGCGATCCCGGCGCGATCCGGCTGGCACTGAAGCCCGACGGCCGGGCGCCGGACATGCAGTGGTTCCACTTCCGGCTGCACGGCGCCCGCGGCCGGGACTGCCGCATGACCTTCGAGAACTCGGATCGGCTGGCGCGGCTGGCCGGTCGGGACGAGATCCCGGATTGCTGGACCGGCTATCGCGCCGTCGCCTCGGCCGACGGCACGGAGTGGCTGCGGGTCGGGGCGGACACCAAGGACGGCGTGTTCTCGATCGTCGACCGGCCGCGGCACGACGCCGTCGACTACGCCTATTTCGCGCCCTATCCGCTGGCGCGGCACCGGGCGCTGGTCGACCGCGCCCGGCAGGCGCCGCGGGTGGCGCATGACGTGCTGGGCCGGACGCCGGACGGGCACCCGATCGACCGGCTGACCATCGGCCGGCCGGGGCAGGGCAAACCGCGGCTGTGGATCATGGCGCGGCAGCACCCGTCCGAGACCATGGGCGGCTGGTTCCTGGAGGGGCTGGTGGGCCGGCTGCTCGATCCGGCCGACCCGTTGGCCGCCAAGCTGCGCGAGGCGGCGGTGATCCACATCGTGCCGACCGCCAACCCGGATGGCTGCACCCGCGGCCACACCCGCACCAACGCGCTGGGCATGAACCTGAACCGCGCCTGGGCCGACCCGGCGGCGACCGATGCGCCGGAGGTGGCGGCGATCCGCGGTGCGATGGAGGCGGATGGTGTCGATTTCTGCCTCGACATCCATGGCGACGAGGAACTGCCTTACAATTTCCTCGGCGGGCCGCTGGAGATCCCGTCGCGCAGCCCGGCGCTGCGCCGGCGCTTTGTCGCGTTCATGCGCGGGCTGGAGACGGCGAGCCCGGACTACGACCGCTGCCACCCCTATCCGGGCGGGCCGCCGGCCGAGGCCGATCTGCGCATGGCCTGGAACTGGATCGCCGAGCGCTTCGGTTGCCTCACCGTCCTGCTGGAGATGCCGTTCAAGGACCAGGTCGATGCGCCGGACGCCCGCACCGGCTGGTCGCCGCAGCGCAGCGCCCGCCTCGGCCGGGCGATGCTGGAGCCGATCGCCGCGGCGCTGCCGGGGCTGCGGTAGGGCAGGGGAAACGCGCGGACGCGTGCAGACCCCTTCCCCCTCCCGCAAGGGGAGTGGAGAGCTGGGCCGGCTGGTGAATGGCTTCGTAGGTTGGGTTCGCGGCAAGCGAACCCAACAGAGGCGCGGCGAGATGTTGGGTTCGCCATGCGAACCCAACCTAACTCGGTACTTAGCTGCTGTCCGGCGTCGACGGCTGCGGCAAGGGTCGGCCGTCGGCGGACTCATCCAACTCGATGGACCAGTCCTCTGCGGGCCTGCGATCAGCAATAGCCTCGGCGGTTTCTGCCGGCGGAACGTCCCTCGCCTCGGCGACGTCGTCCCAGCCTTGGGGCAGCCAGGCGGGGTCCGGCGGGCGGCCGATCTTGCGGCACACCTCGCGCACGAACTCCTCCGGCGACAAGGTGTCCAGCTGCACGTCCAGGATCTCGTCCTCGACCAGCGTCTCACGGACGATGGACCGCACGCGTTCGACGTCCTCGACCTCGTCGGGCGCCGCCACTGCCTTGACCGCGGCCTCGGCGGCCTGCTCCCGCCGCCGCCGGCGGCGCTCCTGCTCGCCCGATTCCTTCCGCCCGGCCCGGCGCATCAGATAGTCGGCGCGGATCCGCTCGGTCATGGCGATCGACAGCCGCACCGACCGGGAGAGCCGCGACTGCATCAGCGGGTAGTCCGGCATTTCCGACCCCCGCAGGATCTGCGACTGCTCCCGCACGGTCGCCCGCTTGGTGCTGATGTCCAGGTCGACGATCTCGCGCAGCTTGTCCAGCGCCCACCCCGTCCATTTCATGTCGGGATCGGTCGGCTTGATCTCGTCGGAATCGGATTGCACCATGTCCATAGAACGTATCATGAACGAGAGTCGCCGGTTAACGCAATGAACATTGCGTTAACCACCGGTTCGTCAGGGAATCCGCGGCGTTCGGGCGGCAGCAGACACGAATGTGCCGAGGGTCCGCGCTATGGAGCGGATGCGAATTGGCATACCCGGACGGCTGGCTTGGCATGATGCCGCTTCGCCTGTGCGGCCCGCCACGCATTCTGACCCGGATAGACCGCACTCGACCCTATGCGGGCGACCGGAGAAGACGGCATCTTTGTGAGATATCCGCTCTCGTGGAGCCGGGGATCATGACCGCCATCCGTGTCCAGATCATTCGTTGGGTGGATGACCACCAGCCCGGTTTCGTCGAATGCAGGTTCACCGACCGATCCGGCCGAGATTGGATGATCATCGAGAAGCTTCCGATCGTCTCCGATGCGCAACTCGACCAAAACAGCAGCTATCCTCAACAGGGGAGCATTCCTTGCACCGTCGTTTCCCGCATCCGAGATCAATCGGGACGAGAGGTCGCCGAGGTCGACATAGCGGCTCCCGTATTCGTCGAGGCTGTCGACGGCGAAACCCTCTTCCAGGTATTCGTCGACGATCTGATCAAGGCGTGAGAACAAGCCTGGATCGAGAATGACCAAACACATCCGCTGACCGCTTTCCGCCCAATAGCGACCTTCAGGCGGCCTGGTAAGCGCCGTCGACCAGCAGAGGCGCAAACGAGCTCACCCCTTGGTCCAGGGCAAGGTCGACGTCGCGGGGAAAGCCGGCATCGACCAGCTCGCGGCCGGACACCGAGGCCCGGATCAGGCGGGGCAGATCGGCGCTGGCCGTGCGCCAGGCGTCCCGCGCCACCTGCGCCTCGGGCGAACAGGGCAGCGCCAGCGCATCGATGACGGCGCCGGCGCCCAGCAGATCCTCGATCGCGGGACGGAGGCCGCCATCCGGCCAGCGCTCGCCGGCGGGAACGACGCCGATGTTGGCGCCCTGGGCCAGCCCCCGCGCGGCCCGGGCCACGGCGGCGGCGTTCCTCAGGCAGCCCGCCAGCACCGGCGTGCCGCCGCCGGCCAGCGACAGCCGCGAGCCGTTGGGGGAGGGCAGCATCAGCCTGGTCCCGGCCGGGATCTCCAGCAGGCTGACCGGCGACAGGCTGAGCTGACCGCCGGCCGCCCGCCGCGGCCGCGCCAGCACCGCGCCGGCGCGCTCCGCCGCCAGCCGGGCGGCAGAGTCGTCGCCATGGGGAAAGGGGAGGACCGCCGCGCCCCTCGACACCGCCACGTCGACGGCGGTCGAGAACGACAGGACGTCGACGATGACCAGCACCGCGACCCGGTCCCGCAAGGCTTCGACGCCCGCCATGCCCCATTCGGCCAGAACCAGTGCCATCCGGCGTTCTCCCGGCCGATCCGAAGGGAAGGCCCCTTCCCGGTGCCGTCAGCGCTTCAGCGCGGCGACGCCCGGCAGGTCCTTGCCCTCGAGCCATTCCAGGAAGGCGCCGCCGGCGGTGGAGATGTAGGAGAAGCGGTCCTCGACCCCGGCATGGGCCAGGGCGGCGACGGTGTCGCCGCCGCCGGCCACAGTCAGGAGCTTGCCGGCCTGGGTCAGGTCCGCGGCGGCTCGGGCCACCGCGACCGTGCCGGCATCGAAGGGGCGCTTTTCGAAGACACCGAGGGGGCCGTTCCAGACCACGGTCTTGGTCTCGGCCAGCACCGCCTTCAGATTCGCCACGGATTTCGGCCCGATATCCAGCAGCATGGCATCGGCCGGGATGGCCGAATTGTCGACCGCCTGATGCGGTGCGTCGGCCTTGAATTCGTGGGCGACCACGCCGTCGACCGGCAGCACGATCTCGCAGCCGGCCGCCTTGGCCTTGCCGAGGATGGTGTGCACGGCGTCGGCCATGTCGTGCTCGCACAGGCTCTTGCCGACATTCACGCCCTGGGCGGCCAGGAAGGTGTTGGCCATGCCGCCGCCGAGGACGAGCCGGTCGACCTTGGCGACCAGGTTGCCGAGCAGGTCCAGCTTGGTCGAGATCTTGGCGCCGCCGACGATCGCCAGCACCGGGCGCTTCGGGGCTTCGAGGGCGGCCGACAGCGCCTCCAGCTCGGCCTGCATCAGCCGCCCGGCATAGGCGGGCAGGTGATGGGTGATGCCCTCGGTCGAGGTATGGGCGCGGTGCGCGGTAGAGAAGGCGTCGTTGACGTAGAGATCGCCGAGCGACGCCAGGGCCTTGGCGAAGGCCGGGTCGTTCTTCTCCTCCTCCGGATGGAAGCGGACATTCTCCAACAGCAGGATCTGGCCGTCCTTCAGCGCCTTGACCGCCGCCTCGGCCGCCGGCCCGACGCAGTCCTCGGCGAAGGCCACCGGCCGCTCCAGCACCTCTTCCAAGGCCGGCAGCACGATGGTCTTCAGGCTGAATTCGGGAGTCACGCCCTTGGGCCGGCCGAAATGCGACAGCAGCACGACCCGGCCGCCCTTGTCGGCGATCTCGTCGATGGTCGGGGCCAGCCGGTCCAGGCGGGTGGTGTCGCTGACATGGCCGTCCTCGACCGGCACGTTCAGGTCGCCGCGCACCAGCACGGTCTTGCCGCGCACATCCACGTCGTCGAGGGTCTTGAAGGCGCTCATCGGCTCGGCTCTCTGGTCTGGGGATCAGGATCGCCGGCACCGAACCACAGCGGCGGCCGCGACGCAACCGGGCCGGTGGATCGAGATCGGGGGGTGGAAACCGATGACTTCGCATGCTACCGGGGCTTTGAGCGGCTGATGAGGGAGTTCCCCATGGCGACCGGCGTCGACATCTCGGGCCTGATCAAATGGGCGCAGCGCGACGAGTGGGAGGGGATGTGGAAGGACGTCTTCTGGGACCACATCGAGGCGGGCTGCGAAGCGCATGATCTCGAACCCGACGAGCTCTCCAGGATCATCGGCGAGCAGCACTTCATGAATCTTTGGGGGTGCGCCTTCGAGGATTTCCTGAACCGCAGCCGCGCCTCGGACGGGCAGACGGCCGTTGCCGACTACCTCAAACGCCGCGGCTGGAAGGAGCCGGTTCCGGTCAAGCGCTACATGCAGGCGCTCGGGGCCTCGGTGATGAGCCTCTACGAGGTCAGCGACATCGTCCCCGGCGAATCCTTCCTCGCCCGCGACCTGATCCGGGGCGGCGAGCCGGTCCGCGTCAGCGAGCGCAGCGCGAGCCGCATGCTGCAGCCCTGGGACAGGCTCGGGGCGCGGGTGGTCGAATACAACGGCAAGACCGTCATCGGCGGCGGCGTGCTGCCGTTCGACGCCGCGGGTGCGGACCGGCTGCAGGAAGCCCTCGGGAGGGGGCTGAAGCGGATGCGGAAGGAGATCCGGAAGATCGCCAAGGGCGCGGGCGAATCCCTGCCCGAGGCGGGCGAGCGGGAGGCGGCGGCGCTGATCGTCCTGATGAATTCGGCGCCGGTGTTCTCCGGCGTCTGGCTGACCCACTGGCTGCCGCGCATCCTCGGGCTCGAGCGGCCGAAGCTCGTCAACCACGACGGGGATGAGATCGTCTTCTGCAAGACGCGCTATCCATGGGTTCGTGGGACCACGGCCGAGGCGATCCGGGACCGCCTGCGCCAGGTCCCGGATTTCTTCGAGGCGAGCGAGACCTTCTGGAACTGGATCCGCGAGGCGCCGGCCGAGGACGCCGGCGACGCCCAGACGGCGGAAGAGACTGACGCGGAGACCCTGTCGACCATGCTCGACAGCGGGGAACTGGTGCTCGGCAATGTCGAGATCGTCGATGGCGCGGTCGTGCTGACGACGAATTCCAGGCCGCGGTCGGAGCGTGGAATAGCCATCCTCACGGCCTGTCTCGGCGATCTGGTCCGGCCGCCGCTCACGGAGATCCAGACTGCCGACCAGGCGATGGCGGAATCGGCCAGCGAGTCTCCGGCACCGAGCGGCCTGTCGCCCGAAGACAAGGCCCGGATCGTGCGCGATACGCTGGACGCGCACTATCGCGAGACGCTCGACCTGCCCATCAAGATGCTGGGCGGCGTCTCCCCGCGCGCGGCGGTGCGGACCGCCAAGGGCAAGGAGAAGGTGGTCGCCTGGCTGAAATATCTCGAGAACCAGGGCCACCGGAACCCCGACGAGACGATGGCGAGCTACGACTTCACCTGGATGTGGCAGGAGCTCCGCGTCCTCGACCGGCGGCGGTGACCGCAGCGGCCGGGGCCGGGTTTGTGGCAGCCGGACCCGGCCCCGTGGCGATCAGTCGATCGCGACCATGACGTCGGAGGCCTTGATCACCGCATAGGCGGCCTGGCCGGCCTTGAGGCCGAGCGAATCGACCGCCTGGTTGGTGATCGAGGAGGTGACGATGACGCCGCCGCCGATGTCGATGCGGACATGCGCGGTGGTCTGGCCCTTGGTGACCTCGACGATGGTGCCCTTGAGCTGGTTGCGGGCGCTGATCTTCATGGTGGCGGCTCTTTCGATGGAGTGAAGGTGGCGCACCCTAGCCGCGCCTGTGCGGCCGGCGCCAGCCTCAGATCTTCGTCCAGGCCGCGTCCTGCTGCGACGAGGCCACGCAGGCGGCGATGAAGCGGACCCCGGCCAGGCCGTCCGCCACGGTCGGCACCAGCAGGCTGTCCGGCGCCGGGTCGCGCTTGTCCAGCCGGGCCAGGATCTGCTCCGCCGTGTCGCTGTAGATCTGGGCGAAGCATTCCAGATAGCCCTCGGGATGGCCGGGCGGCACGCGGGTGGCGTGGGCGGCGGCCGGGCCGCTGCCGGGGCCGCCGCGGGTCAGGCGGCGATGCGGCTCGCCCAGCGGCATGAAGGTCAGAGTGTTCGGGTTCTCCTGGGCCCATTCCAGCCCGGCCTTCTCGCCATAGACGCGCAGGCGCAGCCCGTTCTCGTTGCCGCTGGCCACCTGGCTGGCCCAGATCATGCCGCGGGCGCCGCTGGCGTAGCGCAGCAGGATGTGGGCGTTGTCGTCCAGGCGCCGGCCGGGGACGAAGCTCTGCAGGTCGGCGGCCAGCGAGTCGGCGGCCTCGCCGGTGACGAAGCTCGCCAGGTTGTAGGCGTGGGTGCCGATGTCGCCGACGCAGCCGGCCGGGCCGCTGCGCGCGGGGTCGACCCGCCACTCCGCCTGCTTGCTGCCGGTGTCCTCGGTCTTGGTCGCCAGCCAGTCCTGGGCGTATTCGGCCTCGACCAGCCGGATCCTGCCCAGCGCGCCCTCGGCCACCATCGCCCGGGCCTGCCGGATCATCGGATAGCCGGTGTAGTTGTGGGTCAGGGCGAAGACCTGGCCGCTCGTCTGCACCGCCGCCGCCAGATCCTCGGCATCGGCCACCGTCGTGGTCATCGGCTTGTCGCAGACGACGTGGAAGCCGGCCTCGAGGAAGGCCTTGGCCGGGCCATGGTGGACGTGGTTGGGGGTGACGATGGCGACGGCGTCGATCGCCGGGCCGCCGCCGTCGCGCAGCGTCGTCTCGCCCGCCAGCATCGCTTGCCAGCTCGGATAGGCGCGGGCGGGGTCGAGCCGCAAATCGGCGGCCGAGGCCAGGGCCTTCTGCGGGTCGCTCGACAGCGCCCCGGCCACGAACTCCCAGCGGTCGTCCATCCGCGCCGCCAGGCGGTGCACCGCGCCGATGAAGGCGTCGCGGCCGCCGCCGATCATGCCCAGGCGCAGGCGCCGGCTGGGCGCCCGTTCCGCGGTTCCGGAAACCATGCTTGTCCTCCCTGTTCTACGGCTTACCGGTCGATACCCAGCAGGCGGCGGTTGGCCGCCTCGTCGGTGCCGCCGGAGGCGAAATCGTCGAAGGCGCGCTCGGTGACGCGGATCAGATGCGCGGCGATGAACGGGGCACCCTCGGCCGCGCCCTGCTCGGGATGCTTGATGCAGCACTCCCACTCCAGCACCGCCCAGCCGTCGAAGCCATACTGCGTCAGCTTCGAGAAGATGCCGCCGAAATCGACATGGCCGTCGCCGAGCGAGCGGAAGCGGCCGGCCCGGTCGGCCCAGGAGGCGAAGCCGGAATAGACGCCCTGGCTGGCGGTCGGGTTGAACTCGGCGTCTTTCACATGGAAGGCGCGGATCCGCTCATGGTAGCGGTCGATGAAGCCGAGATAGTCGAGCTGCTGCAGCACGAAGTGGCTCGGGTCGTACAGGATGTTGCAGCGCGGGTGGTTGCCGACCCGCTCGAGGAACATCTCGAAGGTGCGGCCGTCGAACAGGTCCTCGCCGGGATGGATCTCGTAGCAGAGATCAACCCCGGCCTCGTCGAAGGCGTTCAGGATCGGCGTCCAGCGCCGCGCCAGCTCGTCGAAGGCGGTCTCGACCAGCCCGGCCGGGCGCTGCGGCCACGGGTAGACATAGGGCCAGGCCAGCGCGCCGGAGAAGGTGGCGTGGGCCTTCAGGCCGAGGCGCCGCGACGCCTGGGCGGCGTAGCGCAGCTGCTGCACCGCCCATTCCTGCCGCGCCTTCGGGTCGCCGCGCACCTCCGGCGCCGCGAAGCCGTCGAAGGCCTCGTCATAGGCCGGGTGCACGGCGACCAGCTGGCCCTGCAGATGAGTCGACAGCTCGCTCAGGGCCAGGCCGTGCTGGTTCAGCGTGCCCAGCACCTCGTCGCAATAATCCTGGCTCTCGGCCGCGCGCTTCAAATCGAACAGCCGGCCGTCCCAGGACGGGATCTGCACGCCCTTGTAGCCGAGGCCGGCGGCCCAGCCGGCGATCGAGTCGAGACTGTTGAAGGGCGGGGCGTCGCCGGCGAATTGGGCGAGGAAGATGGCCGGTCCCTTGATCTCTTTCATGGTTTCCTCCTCCGTGGGGCGCCGCGCGGCACCCCCTCCCTGGGCGATGATTTGTTCGATGCACGAGCCTAACGCTCCGGTCGGGCGACGCGCAATGCAATCGATTACAGAACGAGCGTCTTTGATGCTCATCGTCCCGTCCTGCGGCGGGCTTGTCAAACTATTGTCCGATGAATGGTGGGCTATTCATTGAAATATTGCTGCTGAAGCGGAGCGTGGCGTAAGATAATTGCCGTGCCGCTCGGAGAGAGGCGGAACGCGAATGGAGGCCAAGATGCGTTTGATCGCGCTGATCGCAGGTCTGGCGATCGTTCTCGGGCTCACCGCCTGCACGCCGCCATCGGCGCTCGACACCAATCCGCAATATGTCCGCATGACTCGGGCCGAGTTCGACCGCGGGGTGCTGGGCCGACCGTTCCTGGTGCAAGGCGTGATGGGCGGGCCGGACCGCCTGTTCGAATACCGCCGCAACGGCAAGTACACGCTCAGCTCGCTCGACGGGGCCAGCCGCCCGGTCCTGATGCGGGAGGGCAATTGGCGGTTCGAGGACGGCACGGTCTGCACCGGCCGGCTCAGCCGCAGCGAAATCGGCGACAGCTGCATCACCATCTTCTCCTCGCCGCTGGTCGAGGCGCCGGATGTGATGAACTGCACGGTCCGCTGGGTCGGCGAGCGCGGCAATCTCGACGACGGGACGGTGCATCGCTGCCGGGCGACCGTCCGCAGATAGGCCGGCTGTCAGCCCTTCGCCGCCAGCGCCTCGGCCCAGGCTTCGAGGCGGGCGGCGAGGGCGGCGTCGCCGTCGATCTCGATCAGCTTGGTGCGGTCGGTGGCGCCGCCGATGATGGCCAGCGCCGATTTCGGCAGGCGCCAGCTTTTGGCCAGGAGCGCGACCAGCGCCTCGTTGGCGGCGCCGCGCTCCGGCACCGCCGTGACCGTGGCCTTGAGCAACGGGGCGCCATCGGCATCGGCGGCGCGCCCGGTCACCGCGTTGCGCCCGGCCCGCGGCGTCAGCCGGACCGTGACGCGGATGCCGCGCGGCCCGGCGACGAACAGCGGCCGCGGCGCCGTCAAGAATAGAACAGCGCTTCCCGGAGTCTCTCCAGCACCATCTGGAGGAAATAGATCAGCAGCAGCAGCACCACCGGCGAGATGTCGATGCCGCCGAGATTCGGCAGGAACCGGCGAATCGGCCGCAGCGCCGGCTCGGTCATCCGGTAGAGGGCGTTGCCGATCTGGTAGATCACCTGGTTGCGCGTGTTGACGACGTTGAAGGTGACCAGCCAGCTCAGGATGGCGGCGGCGATCACCACCCAGACATAAAGCTGCAATGCGTATTGGATAACGGTGATCAGGGGGTCGATGACGATCATGCGCCTGTTCCAGAGGTGGTCCGTGCCGGCCCGGTCGCCGAATCCGCCCGTACCGTAACGATGCGGCCGCGGGGGAACAAGCGATGCGACGCGGTCCGGCGGACGGGCCGGCCGCGGAAACCGTCAAAGTTTCACAAAGCGCGAATTCCCCTGTTGACAGGGGGAGGGGCGGCATCCTACATCACGGCCCGCCGCATCGCCCAGGTGGCGGAATTGGTAGACGCGCAGGTTTCAGGTACCTGTGGCCGAAAGGTCGTGGAAGTTCGAGTCTTCTCCTGGGCACCATCACTCTGATGGGCCCGACGATGCGATGCAGTGGCAATGACCCGCTTGTCCAAGCGGGTCTTTCCTTTTGGGGCCGACGCTCAGCTTTCGGGGAAGGGCCGCGGCCGACTACGGAAGGTGGCGACCGGTGTCCGAACCGATTCTGCATGACGGGGATCTGCCCGACGGCCTCGATCTCGGCGACGTGATCGCGATCGACACCGAGACCATGGGCCTGAACCCGGTGCGCGACCGGCTGTGCCTGGTCCAGCTCAGCGCCGGCGACGGCACCGTCCATCTCGTCCAGCTCCGCCGCGGCGTCTACAACGCGCCCAACCTGTCGGCGCTGCTGACCGACCCGGCGCGGCTGAAGCTGTTCCATTTCGCCCGTTTCGACATCGCCGCGCTGCAGGCCTATCTCGGCGTCGTCACCGCGCCGGTCTACTGCACCAAGATCGCCTCCCGGCTGGTGCGCACCTTCACCGACCGGCACGGGCTGAAGGATCTGTGCCGCGACCTGCTCGGCGTCGAGCTGTCGAAGCAGCAGCAGAGCTCCGACTGGGGCAGCGACCAATTGACGCCCGAGCAGCTGCGCTACGCCGCCAGCGACGTTCTGTACCTGCACGCACTGAAGGCGAAGCTGGACGAAATGCTGCGGCGCGAAGGGCGCGAGGCCCTGGCGCAGGCCTGCTACGACTTCCTGCCGGCGCGGGCCGCGCTCGACCTCGGCGGCTGGTCGGACCTGGATATCTTCGCCCACTAGCCCGATATGGGGTCACATTCGTGCCGTCTTGTGGCGGTACGGGGGGATCGGCCGGAGCCCGGGCAGGGCTCTCGGCGCAGATCCGGATCGACGGATCGTGGTTCGCGCCCTCCGGACCGGCTATAGCAGCCGCCGCGTGGACCATTTGGGAGAAGGCATGGTGGCAACCGCAGGGATCGAGGCCGGCCGCAAGGCGCTGCTGGTGGAGCGCGACGCGCTCGACCGCCTCGCCGAATCGCTCGACGCCAGCTTCGACCGGGCCATCGACACGATCGTCGGCGCCGAAGGCCGGGTCGTGGTCAGCGGCATCGGCAAGAGCGGCCATGTCGCGCGCAAGATCGCGGCGACCCTGGCCTCGACCGGCACCGCGGCGCTGTTCGTCCATCCGGCCGAGGCCAGCCACGGCGATCTCGGCATGATCCACCGCCAGGATGTGGTGCTGGCGCTGTCCAACTCCGGCAACACCGCCGAGCTGGCGGATGTGATCTCCTATACCCGCCGCTTCGCCATCCCGCTGATCGGCATCACCAGCCGGTCGCCCTCGAACCTGGCGGACCAGTGCGACGTGGTGCTGCTGCTGCCGCCGGCACCGGAGGCCTGCCCGACCGGGCTGGCGCCGACCACCTCGACCACCATGCAGATGGCGCTCGGCGACGCCCTGGCGGTGGCGCTGATGCACCGCCGCGGCTTCTCCTCCGATGACTTCCGGGTGCTCCACCCCGGCGGCTCGCTCGGCACCAAGCTGATCCGGGTGCAGGACCTGATGCATGCAGCGGCCGAGCTGCCGCTGGTCGATCCGCAGACGCGGATGGACGAGGCGATCATCGAGATGAGCCGGGTCGGCTTCGGCTGTGTCGGCGTGGTCGATGCCGACCGCCGGCTGGTCGGCGTGATCACCGACGGCGACCTGCGGCGGCACATGAGCGCCGGCCTCCTGGGCCAGACCGCCGGCCAGGTGATGACCCCCGGGCCGCGCACCATCCGTCCCGCGGCGCTGGCGGCCGAGGCGCTGGGGCTGATGAACCGCTATAAGGTGACCAACCTCTTCGTCACGACGGAGGATCGGCCGGTGGGCATCCTCAGGGTGCATGACTGCCTGCGGGCAGGGCTGAGTTGAGCGCGGTGGCCGCGCAGCAGACGCCGGGCCTGGGCGGGGCGCAGCGCAGCGCCAGCGCCTCGGGCCGTCGCGCGCGCCTGGCCACGGCCGGCCGCGGCGGCAGCCTCAGCCGGGCCCATAGCCGCGTGGTCGGGGTGCTGAAATACGCGCTGCCGGCCGTCGGCCTGGTGATCGTCGCTCTGGTCGTGGCGTGGCCGGAGCTGCACCCGTCCCAGGTCGACATCTCCAACCCCGCCGAGCGTCCGGTCGCCGCTGCCGCGGGCGAGATCCAGAATCCGCGCTACAGCGGCGTCGACGAGGCGGCGCGGCCCTACACCGTCTGGGCGACGCTGGCGAAGCAGGTTGAGGACCAGATCTTCGACCTGAACCGCCCCAAGGGGGAGTTGAAGCTGCAGAACGGCCTGGTGCTGAACCTCGACGCCCAGGCCGGCAAGCTGGACCGCAGCAGCAAATCGGTGCATCTCAGCGGCAACGTCACCCTGCGCCGCAGCGACGGCACCACCATGATCACCGACGCGGCGGACATCGACCTGGCCGACAAGGGCGCGCGCAGCAGCACGCCCGTGACGGCGGAGGGGCCTTTCGGTACGCTGTCGGCCGGGGGCTTCAAGGTCGAGCAGCAGGGCGACGTCATCATCTTCACCGGCCCGACCAAGCTGTTTCTCAAGCCCGGCGCCGACAAGGCCTTCCAGGGAACGCCGCAATGATCCGTCCGCTGATCCTCGCTGTCCTGCTCGGTGTGGTGGCCGTGCCCGCCCTGGCGCAACAGCAGCTGCAGCTCGGCGGCAAGGACGAGCCGTCCGAGATCCAGGCCGACGACGCGCTGGAGTGGCACCAGAACGAGAAGACCTACATCGCCCGCGGCAACGCCGTGTACAAGCGCGGCGAGCTGACTGTGAAGGCCGATGTGCTGACCGCCCATTACCGCGAGCTGCCGGACAAGAGCACCGAGATCTTCCTGGCCATTGCCGACGGCAATGTGCTGATCACCCGCGGCGACACCACCAGCGCCACCGGCGGCAAGGGGGTGTACGAGCTCGACGCCCAGACCTTCACCCTGACCGGCGGCAACCTGAAATTCGTCAACAACGACGACGTGATCACCGCCACCGACAGCATGGTGTACCGCCAGGCCGAGGATGTCGCGATCGCCCGCGGCAACGCCACGGCGACCCGCGCCAAGGAGGAGAGGACGCTGCGCGCCGACACGCTGACCGGCCATTTCGCCCCGAACGAGAAGGGCGACAAGGAGCTGTCGGTGGTCGACGCCGACGGCAATGTCAAGCTGACCACGGCGACCGACGTGGTCACCGGCCGGACCGGCCGCTACGACGTCAAGACCCAGTTCGCGACCATCACCGACGATGTCCGCATGACCCGCGGCGGCAACCAGCTGAACGGCGATTATGCCGAGGTCGACATGGCCAGCGGCGTCAGCAAGCTGTTGACCAAGCCGGGGCAGGGCGGCCGCGCCCGGGCCCTGCTGGTGCCCGAGCAGAACAACCAGGGCCAGCCGGGCCTGCCAGGCCAGCCCGCCGTGCCGGGCCAGCCGGCGCCGAAGAAGTAGGGGCGGGCGATGACCAAGCCGATCAGCCCGCTGCCATCCGAGACCACGACCGCGCCGCGCCTCGTCGCCAAGAATGACGGGCTCGTCGCCCGCAATCTCGGCAAGCAGTACAAGAAGCGCCCGGTGCTGCGCGACGTCAGCCTGCAGGTGCAGCGCGGCGAGGCGGTCGGCCTGCTGGGCCCGAACGGCGCTGGCAAGACCACCTGCTTCTACATGATCACCGGCCTGATCCAGCCGGATTACGGCACCATCCTGCTGGACGGGCAGGAGCTGACCGACCTGCCGATGTACCGCCGCGCCCGGCTCGGCATCGGCTACCTGCCGCAGGAGGCGTCGATCTTCCGCGGCCTGACGGTCGAGCAGAACATCCGCGCCGTGCTGGAGATCTCCGAGCCGGACCGCTCGACCCGGGAGGCGGTGCTGGAGGACCTGCTGGCCGAGTTCTCGATCAGCCATCTGCGCCGCACCCCGGCCCTGGCGCTGTCGGGCGGCGAGCGCCGGCGCGTCGAGATCGCCCGGGCGCTGGCCAGCCACCCGCATTTCATGCTGCTGGACGAGCCGCTGGCCGGCATCGACCCGATCGCGGTCGGCGACATCCGCGACCTGGTGGCGCATCTGCGCGACCGCGGCATCGGCGTCCTGATCACCGACCACAATGTGCGTGAGACCCTCGATATCGTCGATCGGGCCTATATCCTCCACGACGGCCGTGTTCTGATGGAAGGACTGCCATCGGACATTGTCGGCAATGAGGAGGTGCGGCGCGTGTATCTGGGCGAACGCTTCAGCCTATAGACCACCGGGCAGCCATGGCCATTTCGCAACGCCTCGGGCTCCGGCAGAGCCAGGCGCTGGTCATGACGCCGCAGCTGCAGCAGTCGATCAAGCTGCTGCAGCTGTCCAACATCGAGCTTTCCGCCTTCGTCGAGACGGAGCTCGAGCGCAACCCGCTCCTGGAACGGGAGGAGGGCGAGCGCGGTGATGACGGCGGCGACGGCACCGGCGACCGGAACGACACCGAGCCCCCTGGTTCCGCACCGGCGGGGGCGGTGGCGTCCGATCTCGCCCTGAGCGCGCCGGAGCCGCCGGCCATGGTGTCGGCCGATGCGCCGCTGGACACCGACTGGAGCAACCTGTTCACCGGGTCCAGCTCAACCGACCGGAACGACGACTATGGCGGCGAGGCGCAGTTCGCCGGCGCCGGGCGCGGCCGCATGGATTTCGCCGACGACCTGCCCGGCCTCGAGGAGACGCTCGCCGAGCGGCCGAGCCTGCGCGACCACCTGCTGAGCCAGATCGCGATCGAGTTCTACGCCCCGGCCGACCGGCTGATCGCGGCGCGGCTGGTCGACCTGCTGGAGGAGACCGGCTATCTCGGCGCCACGGTCGAGGAGGTGGCGGCCGGCCTCGGCTGCCCGCCCGAGCGGGTCGAGGCGGTGCTGCGCCGCTGCCAGCGGCTCGACCCGCCCGGCATCTTCGCCCGCAGCCTGGCGGAATGCCTGGCGATCCAGCTGGCCGAGCGCAACCGCCTGGACCCGGCGATGCGGATTCTGCTCGATCATCTCGACCTGCTGGCCCGGCGCGACCTGGCCGCGGTGATGCGGCTGTGCGGCGTCGACGCCGAGGACCTGGCCGAGATGATCGCGGAGATCCGCGCCCTCGACCCCAAGCCGGGCGCAGCCTTCGACCACGAGATCGCGCAGACCCTGATCCCGGACATCCTGATGCGGGCCGAGCCGGAGGTCGGCTGGGTGGTCGAGCTGAACGCCGACACCCTGCCGCGGGTGCTGATCAACCGCCGCTACCATGCCGAGATCAGCCGCGGCACCCGCAGCAAGGTCGACCGCGACTATGTCGGCACCTGCCTGGCCGACGCCAACTGGCTGGTCCGCGCCCTCGACCAGCGCGCCAACACCATCCTCAAGGTCGCGTCGGAGATCGTGCGCCGGCAGGACGCCTTCTTCGTCCGCGGCGTGCAGCACCTGAAGCCGCTGACGCTGAAGGACGTGGCCGAGACGGTCGACATGCACGAAAGCACGATCAGCCGGGTGACCACCAACAAGGTGATCGCCACCCCGCGCGGCGTGTTCGAGCTGAAATATTTCTTCACCCAGGCGATCCAGGGGGCGGACGGCGGCGACGCGCATTCGGCCGAGGCGGTGCGTCACCGCATCCGCGGCATGATCGGCGCCGAGCCGGCGGATGCCGTCCTGTCCGACGACCGGATCGTCGAAATCCTGCGCGGGGAGGGGATCGACATTGCGCGGCGGACCGTCGCCAAGTACCGTGAGGGGATGCGGATACCATCCTCCGTCCAGAGACGGCGTGAGAAGGGTTTGAGCCGATGAGCGCTCCCCCAGCTTCCTCCGCAGCCCGCGACCGGGCCCCCTTCGTTGACAGGAAGGCGCCCCATCCCTATGGTCGCCGCCCGAAGGCGGCCCCCAAAGGCCGCCCCGTTCTTTTTGGGCGCCCGTATCTCATCGTGCAGCAGTAAAGCGACAGCCATGCAACTGACCGTTCGAGGCAAGCAGATCGACGTCGGTGACGCATTGCGCACCCATGTCAGTGACGCCCTCACCAGCACGACCGCGAAGTACTTCAACAACGCGATCGAGGCGAATGTCGTCTTTTCCCGCAACGCCCATCTGATCCGGAGCGACCTGTCGGTCCATGTCGGCCGCAACATCCTCCTGCAGAGCAATGCGGAGGCCGAGAGCCCGTATCACGCCTTCGACGCTGCGGCCGACAAGCTGGCCAAGCGGCTGCGCCGCTACAAGCGTCGGCTGCGCGACCACCACAACGGCGACGCCCAGCAGCCGGCGCTGCCGGCGCAGGCCTATATTCTCGAAGCCGAATCCGAGGAGCTGCTGAACGGCGAGGAGCCGAACCAGCCGATCGTGATCGCCGACGTCTCGACCTCGATCGAGAGCCTGACGGTGCTGCAGGCGGTGATGCGCCTCGACCTCGGCGACCTGCCGGCACTGCTGTTCCGCAACCAGGCCCATGGCCGGCTCAACATGGTGTTCCGCCGCCCCGACGGGAACATCGGCTGGGTCGATCCGAAAGGGACCGAGGATGCCGCCGCCTGAGGGCGGCGCATCCGATCCGTCATGATCGATTTCCTTCGCCCCGAGGCGATTCTCGCCAATCTGAAGGCTGCCAGCAAGAAGCAGGCCCTGCAGGAGTTGGCCCGCCGTGCCGCCGAACTGACCGGCCAGCACGAGCGCTTCATCTTCGACGTGCTGCTGGAGCGCGAGCGGCTGGGCTCGACCGGCGTCGGCCGCGGCATCGCCATCCCGCACGGCAAGCTGCCGCATCTGCAGGGCGTGTTCGGCGCCTTCGCCCGGCTGGAGCGGCCGATCGACTTCGACGCGGTCGACGAGCAGCCGGTCGACCTGGTGTTCCTGCTGCTGGCGCCGGAAGGGGCGGGGGCGGACCATCTGAAGGCGCTGGCCCGGATCAGCCGCATGCTGCGGGACGAGAACCTGTGCGAGAAGCTGCGCGGCTGCCAGAGCGCCGACGCGATCTTCGCCCTGCTGTCCCAGAGCGAGTCGGTGAACGCAGCTTGACCGCCGGCCCTCCGCTCCGCTAGCGGGAGCGGATCGGCCCTCGCCAGCGGTTCCGCCATGCTCCTGCTCGGCCTCGACGCCGGCACCTCGGTCATCAAGGCCGCGCTGTTCGGGCGCGACGGGCGGCAACGTGCCGCCGCGTCCCGGCGCACGACGGTGTCGCACCCGCAACCCGCCTGGTCGGAAAGCGACCCCGAGACCGCCTGGGCTGTGACCGCGGCGGTGATCCGCCAGGTCCTGGCCGAGGCCGGGGTGGACGGCTCCGCCATCGCCGCCATCGGCGTCACCGGGGCCATGGTCGGGGCCTGGGTGATCGACGCCGAGGGCCGGCCGCTGCGCCCCGGCATCCTGTGGGATGACGGCCGCAGCCAGCCCTGGATCGAGAAGAGGCTGGCCGGCGATCCCGGCTTCCTGTCGCGCATCTTCGCGTCGTCCGGCTCGGTCATGCAGCAGGGCTGCACCCTGCCGGTGTTGCGCTGGCTGCTGGACCACGAGCCCGACATCATGGCCCGGGCCGACTGCGTGTTCGGCTGCAAGGACTATCTCCGCTTCCGCCTGACCGGCCGGCGCGCCGCCGACCCGACCGAGGCGTCGGTGGCACCCGGCGACGCCCGGGCCCAGGGCCGCAGCGAGGCGATGCTCGAGCTGTTCGGCCTCGGCCCGCACCGTCCCCTGCTGCCGCCGGTGCTGCCGTCCGAGGCGGTGGCCGGGGCGGTGACCGCCGAAGCGGCGGCGGCGACGGGGCTGCGCGCCGGCACCCCGGTCGTCACCGGCGCCGGCGACGTCGCCGCCAGCGTGATCGGCTCGGGCGGGCTGGCCGCCGGCTCGGCCTGCACCGTGCTCGGCACCACCTGCCTGAACGGGGTGGTGCTCGACGCGCCCTCCTTCGACCCGCCGGATCTCGGCCTGCTGTTCAGCCTGCCCGGCCGGCTGTGGCTGCGCTGCATGGTCAATGTCGCCGGCACCAGCAACCTCGACTGGGTCCTGCGCAGCCTGTGCCCCGACCTGGCCCGGGACCCCGACCCCTATGCCGCGCTGGAGGCGCTGGCCGAGGCGGCCCCGCCGGGCGCCGGCGGGGCCGTCTACCTGCCCTATCTCAGCGAGGTCGGGATCATCGCCCCGGCGGTCTCGGCCGCGGCCCGGGCCCAGTTCGCCGGGCTGGTCCCGGGGCACGGCCGGCCCGAGCTGGTGCGCGCCGTCTATGAGGGCCTGGCCTATGCCATCCGCGACTGCTTCGCGGCGATGGCGGAGCGGCCGCAAAGCGTGCTGCTGTCCGGCGGCGGCGGCCGCAGCCGGTTCTGGTCGCAGATGATCGCCGATGTGATCGACCTCACTGTCGAGATCCCCGACGGCGGCGAATACGGGGCCTGCGGCGCCGCCCTGTTGGCCGGGACCGGCATCGGATGGTATCCCTCGATCGGCGACGCGTCGCGCCGGGTCCGCACGATCCGGCGCACGCATCGCCCCGATCCGGCGCTGCGGGAGGCCTATGAGGCCGCCTATCGGCGCTACGGCGGGCATCGCGACGCGCTGCTGCGCATGCCTGCCCGTATGTCCGACCTTTCTTGACGGGGTCCGGATCGGCCTGCATCATGCCGATTGTGGTCTAGACCACCAGGGCCCGCCAATGACCGACCTACAGCCGAGTCCGACGGACAAGCCGATCTACCAGCAGATCGCCGAGGATCTGGCCGACCGGATCCGCGCCGGCGGTTTCGCCGTGGGCGACCGGCTGCCCTCCGAGCGCGACCTGGCCGACCAGCTGGGCATCAGCCGGATGACCGTGCGCCAGGCCTTCAAGAGCCTGACCGATGCCGGG
This sequence comes from Inquilinus sp. CA228, assembly GCF_052078665.1. NCBI lineage: Bacteria > Pseudomonadati > Pseudomonadota > Alphaproteobacteria > Rhodospirillales > Rhodospirillaceae > Inquilinus > Inquilinus sp. CA228. The sequence goes on from NZ_JBQJIK010000019.1 coordinate 87,963, forward strand.
CTGATCGAGAGCCGGATCGGCCGCGGCTGCTTCGTCGCCCGGTCGAAGGTGGACCAGAAGCTGCAGCGCCTGACCGGCTTCAGCGAGGACATGGCCCGGCTGGGCCGCCGCGCCGCCAGCGTGATCCTGCGCCAGGCCGTGGTGCCGGCGGCCGGCGAGGCGCGCGAGGCGCTGGGCGTGGCCGAAGGCGCGCCGCTGGTGCTGCTCGAGCGCGTCCGCCTGGCCGATGCCGTGCCGATGGCGTTCGAGGTCACCTGGCTGAATGGGGCGCTGGTGCCGGGCATCCTGGACCGCAACGATTTCCGCACCGCCTCGCTGTACGAGGTGCTGCGCCACGATTACGGCCTGGTGCCCTGGCAGGCGGAGCAGACGGTCGAGGCCGACCTGCCCGACGCCGTCACCGCCGGCGCGCTCGACATCCCGCGCAGCGCGCCGGTGCTGGTGTTCACCCGGCGCACCGCCGACGCCGACGGCCAGGTCATCGAATTCGTCCGCTCCGCCTATCGCGGCGACCGCTACAAGATGCGGGCCCGGCTTTCCCCACCGGACACCTCGGACTCATGACTTTGCCCGCCCTTTCCGGCGCCGCCGCCTATCTCGCCGGCATCGCCGACCGCATCGCCGCGCTGACCGCGACCCAGGGCGAGGCGATCGGCGCCGCGGCGGCTTCCTGCGTCGAGACCATCCGGCGCGACGGGCTGATCTACATCTTCGGCACCGGCCATTCCCATCTGATGGCGGAGGAGGGGCATTACCGCGCCGGCGGCCTGGCCTGCGTGGTGCCGATCCTGGCGTCCTCGGTGATGCTGCATGAGGGCGCGGTGGTCTCCGGCGCGCTGGAGCGGATGCCCGGCCTGGCCGCGTCGCTGCTGGGCCGCTATCCGATCGGGCCGGCCGACACGCTGTTCGTGTTCTCCAACAGCGGCGTCAACGCCGTGCCGGTCGAGGCCGCGCGCCACGGCCGGGACAAGGGCGCCACGGTGGTGGCCGTGACCTCGATCGCCTATTCGCAGGCGGCCGCGGCCGGCCGGCCGACCCTGGCCGAGACCGCCGACATCGCCATCGACAACCAGGGCCCGCCGGGCGACGCCCTGGTGACCGCCGCGGAGGGGCTGACCGTCGGCCCGATCTCGACCGTGCTGGGCGCCGCGATCTGGAACGCGGTGCTGACCGAGACGGTGGCCCGGATGGCGGCATCGGGCGAGGTGGCGCCGGCCTATATCAGCTCCAACATGCCGGGGTCGAAGGAGCGCAACGCCGCGCTGGTGGAACGCTACCGGACGCGCAATCCGCATCTGTAGGCGGCCCCGGCGGACGCTCGGCCAACGACGCGCCGCATCCCGGGCCGCAGGACAAACAGGGGAGAGGGCAATGGCGACGAGATGGTCGATCGTGTCGGGCGTGGCCGCGGCCGCGCTGATCTGGGGTGCCGCGGCGGCGCAGGCGGAACCGGTGCAGCTGGTGCTGTGGCACATGGAGCAGCCGCCGCACCGCGTGGCGCGGGTGCAGGAGTTGATCGACGCCTTCAACAAGAGCCACCCGGACATCGCGGTGAAGCAGGAGCCGCAGAGCTGGGGCGAGATCTACGCCAAGGCGCCGGCCGCGATTGCCGCCGGCAACGCGCCGGACCTGCTGTTCGCGATCCCGGACTTCACCCCGATCCTGAAGGACCTGGGGGCGCTGCAGCCGGTCGACGGCTTCGTCAAGCAGCTCGATGCCGAGCATCACTTCGTGCCCAGCGCCCTGGCGCCCTACAGCTATGACGGCGGCGTCTGGGCGGTGCCGCTGTACAACATGGCGATGTCGCTGTGGTACCGGAAGAGCGTGTTCGAGAAGGCCGGGCTGACCCCGCCGAAGACCTGGAGCGAGTGGCAGGCGGCGGCGGAGAAGCTGACGGCGGACGGCCGCTACGGCATCGGCCTGCCGGCCAACAAGCAGCTCTACACCGACCAGACCGTCTACGACCTGATGGTCAATGCCGGCGCCGCCGACATCTACAACGCGGACGGCACGCTGCGCTTCGACAACCCGCAGACGGTCAAGGCCTACGACTTCTACAAGGAGCTGTACCAGTTCTCCGCCGCCGATGCGCCGAGCTGGACCTGGGGCGAGGCCGAGGCCTGCTTCGCCAGCGGCGGCTGCGGCATGATCCTGCAGTTCACCGTGATCAGCACCTATGACAGCCAAGCCGAGGGCGACGCCCAGGACCTCGGCGTGGCGCCGATCCCGCATGCCGACGACCGCAAGGAGTCGGGCACCATCGCCTATTCCAACGCGGTGATGATCCTGGCCAAGGACGAGGCCAAACGGAAGGCGGCCGAGACCTTCATCGCCTGGCTCTTGGAGCCGGAGACTTATGGCCGCTTCCTGAACATGGAGCCCGGGCTGTTCCTGCCGGTCACCGCCGATGGCGCCAAGGCCAAGAGCCTGTGGGGCGACCCGCTGGTGGTGAAGTACAAGCCGCAGATCGAGGCGATGATCGCCAACAGCCGCAACGGCGTCCTGTTCGGCTTCACCGGCGGCCACACCTTCCCCAGCATCGCCGCCATCTCGGCCCAGAACATCCTGGCCGAGACGCTGCAGAAGGTGGTGGTCGACGAGATGTCCGCCGCCGACGCGGTCAAGGCCGGCCAGGCGCGGATGCAGGAGGCGGTGCGCTGACGCTTCGGGCCGGGTAGCCCGTGTCGTGACCGCCGCTCCTCGCCGGCGCCTGTCCCGCAGCCGTGCCGAGGCGCTGGCCGGCGGGCTCATGGTGGCGCCGGTGCTGGTGTGGCTGGCGGCGACCATCCTCTACCCGCTCGGCGCCGCCGTCGCGATCAGCCTGCGCGACATCCGGATCATCGGCTCCGATGGCGGCTTCGTCGGGCTCGGCAACTATGTCGACGTGCTGGGCATGGCGCGGCTGTGGGCGGCGCTGGGGCGCAGCCTGGTCTGGGTCGCCGGCAACGCCGTGCTGCAGACGCTGCTGGCCCTCGGCACCGCCCTGCTGCTGAACCAGCGCTTCCGCGGCGTGCGGCTGGTGCGGGTCTGGGTGATCCTGTCCTGGATCGTGCCGACCATCGTCGTCGTCATCATCTGGCGCTGGCTGCTCGGCACCTCCGGCGGGGTGGTGAACCACCTGCTGGTGTCGCTGGGATTGACCGATCGACCGGTCGGCTTTTTCGCCGGGCCGGGCAGCGCCATGGCATCGCTGGTGGTGATCAACTCGTGGCGCTGGTTCCCCTTCGTCGCGGTGATGCTGCTGGCCGGGCTGCAGCGCATCCCGGCCGATCTCTACGAGGCGGCGGCGATCGACGGCGCCGGCCCGTGGCAGCGCTTCCGCCGCATCACCTGGCCGCTGCTGCAGCCGACCATGCTGGTGCTCGCCGTGGTCGGCACGCTGCTGTCCTTCAACGTCTTCGACATCATCTGGCTGACCACGGCGGGCGGGCCGTCCGGCGCGACCCAGACCCTGCCGGTGCTGATCTACGAGACCGCGTTCAAATCGTACCGGCTGGGCCAGGCAGCGGCGATGTCGGTGCTGGTCAGCGTGGCCCTGATGGCGCTGGCCGTCCTGCTGACCCGGGCGCTGGCGCCGAAGGGGGAGGGGTGAGGCGAGGGCTCGGCCAGCGCCTCTCGATCGGCGGCGGGCTGCTCGGCCTCGCCGTCCTCGTGCTGCTGCCCTTCTGGTTTATCGCCACCGGCGCGATCAAGGCGCCACAGGAGATCATCGCCCGGGTGCCGACGCTGGTGCCACAGAGCTTCACCCTGCGGCATTTCGACAAGCTGCTCGGCGCGTCGGACTATCCGCGCTATCTCGGCAACAGCCTGCTGGTCGGGCTCGGCTCGACCGCGATCACGGTGGTGCTGTCGGTGCTGGCCGCCTACGGCTTCTACCGGCTGCGCTTTCCCGGCCGCGACCTGCTGTTCCGGGCGGTGCTGGTGGCCTATGCCTTCCCCGGCATCCTGATCCTGATCCCGCTCTACGGGATGATGTCGCAGGCCGGGCTGATCGACACGCCGGCGGCGCTGGTGATCGTCAACGTCACCTTCGCCTCGCCCTTCGCCATCTGGATGATGCGCAGCTTCTTCGCCTCGATCCCGGCGGAGCTGGAGGAGGCGGCGCTGATCGACGGCGCCTCGCGCCTGGCGATCCTGCTGCGGATCATGGTGCCGCTGGCGGCGCCCGGCATCGCCAGCGTCGCCATCTTCGCCTTCATCGCCAGCTGGACCGAGTACCTGTTCGCCTCGGTGCTGATCCTGTCCGACGCCAACCGCACCCTGCCGGTCGGCTTCGCCGGCATCATCGGCCAGTACCAGATCGACTGGGGCCTGCTGCTGGCCGGGGCGACGCTGGCGACGGTGCCGGTGGTGCTGCTGTTCGGCATCGTCGGCCGCTGGTTCATCGCCGGGCTGACCGCGGGCGCGGTGAAATAGAAAAAGCCCCGCCGGCGGCGGGGCTTTCGCGTTCGCTCATCGGGACGAAGCGGGGTCAGTGGGCGCTGACCGGCTCCATGTCGTTCTGGCGGACCACGGCGAAGGCGAGGTCGCGGTTCTTGACCATGGCCAGCGGGGTGCCGTCGGCGCCGTGCACGGCGAAGGCGGCCTCACCCTCCACCGTCACCGGCTTGACGAAGGCGATCTGGTTCAGCCCGATCGCCGCGAAATCGGTCGGCGACATCTGGGTGAAGGTCGGAATGGCATTGGTGTTCATGATGGTCACCACGGTTTCGGTTCACCCTTCGACGTCGGTCGAGACGTCGATCGCGGTCTTGCCGTTGGGCTTGGCCGCGGAGCGGTTGATGGCGATGGTCCGGACCTTGGCCTCGGGCACCGGCCGGCGGAGATCGATGTTGAGGAGCCCGTTGTCGAGCGAGGCCCCGGTCACCTCGATGCCCTCGGCCAGCACGAAGGCGCGCTGGAACTGGCGGGCGGCGATGCCGCGATGCAGGAACACGCGGTCCTTGTCGTCGGTCTGCTTGCCGCGGACCACCAGCTGGTTGTCCTCGATCTGCACCGTCAGGTCGGCATCGGTGAAACCGGCGACCGCCAGGGTGATGCGCAGCTGGTCCTCGCCAAGCTGCTCGATGTTGTAGGGCGGATACCCGTCACTCGGCGTCCTGCCGATCCGGTCGAGCGTCCGCTCGAACTGCTCGAAGCCGAGCAGGAGCGGGCTGTTGAACAGCGACACCCGCGTCATGGTCACTCCTCCTGAGAGCGAGCTGCCGGAACCCCCGGCTCGGGCGGCCCGGTTCCCCGGCGCCTGCGGAGCGGGGCCCACGCGGCATCCCCACTCTCGTTAAATAGGAAATGGGGGGTGACCGGTCGGTTTCAAGATCGGCCGGGGCGTGGCGTTCGGGGGAGGACGCATGCTATCACTCGACGCATGAGTCAGAAGCTGGAAGGCGCGCCGGCGGCGCCGAAGGGCAAGCCGGCATCCACGTCGGCGACGGGCACGACCCGGCGCGGCCGGCCCCCGCGTGCCGGGCTGTCGCATTGGCAGGAGCGGGTGCTGGACCTGGTGCGGGCCAGCGCCGAGCCAGCCAGCGCCTACGACATCCTGCGCGAGATGAAGGGCGACGGCATCACCGCGCCGCCGGTGGTGTACCGGGCGCTGAAGGGGCTGCTCGACCGCGGCCTGGTGCACCGGATCGAATCGCTCAGCGCCTATGTGGTGTGCGGCGGGCCGGACCACCACCACACCCATCCGGCGCAATTCGCCATCTGCCGCGACTGCGGCCGGGTGGAGGAGATCACCGATGCCGCGGTGGACGGGCTGATCGAGGCCTGGACCGGACGGATCGGCTTCGTCGCCGACAGCCGGACCATCGAGATCCTCGGCCGCTGCCGCGACTGCGCCGCCAACGTGGTGCCAGCCGCCGGTTAGCCGGCCGGGCTGCAGCTCTTCGCCGCCTCGGCCTTGGCCAGTTGGTGGGTGTGGGACAGCAGCCCGGCATCGCCGGGCTCGCCCTGGTCCGGCACCACGATCTTGGCTGCCTTGCCGTAGCGGGCGATCACCGCCTCGACCGATTGCGGCCAGCGGCAGATGTCCGAGTCGGGGACGGCGGCGAGATTGGCCTGCTCGGCCCCCCGGATCATGCAGCCGCCGAACAGCACCGCGCCGTCCGGCAGGAAGGCCACGGTGTTGTCGCGGGTGTGCGCCGGACCCGGATAGAACAGCTCGACCGCGCGGCCGCCGCCGGTGATGGTGGTCGATTCGCCGTTCCAGCTGCGCTGGATCGTGCCGGCGCCGGCGGCTTCCTTGACCGTCTCGTCGCGGGCCAGCGACCAGCCGCCGCGGGCATGCACCGCCGCCAGCCCGGCCAGCCGGTCGTCATGCGCATGGGTCACCACCAGGTTGACCGGCCGGTTCGGCGCGGCCTCCGCCACCCGCTCCAGCAGCGCCACGGTCTGCGCCGGGCCCCAGGCTGCGTCGATCAGCAGCACCTCCTCGGGCCCGATCAAGGCCAGGCCGTTGGCCGCGACCCAGCCCTGGTCGCCCTTCCACCAGCTGGTGTGCAGCCAGACGCCGTCGGCCAGCTCGCGGAAGCCGAGCGGCGGCGGCGCCTCCGCATCCTGGGCCAGGGCCGGCCGAATCAGGGCCAGGGACAGGCCGGCGGCGCAGCCATGCAGGAAGGCGCGGCGGGACGGGGCGGAAACGGGCATGACGGTCCTCGGATGGCGGGACGGCGGATCGGCCGCCCGGCAACGTCCCTCGCGGAGAATCTGGGCGATTCTGGGGCGCGATGCCGAGGCGGCGACCGGATGCGAGTCCGTCCATAGCATCCCATCGGCCTATGGGCGACAGGCTTGCGTCTCTCTATTATGTTATATAATAACATTTAAATTCCCGAAGCCCGAGGCTCCCCATGTCCCGCATCCCCGTCACCCTGCTGACCGGCTATCTGGGCGCCGGCAAGACCACGCTCTTGAACCGGATCCTCTCCGAGGCGCATGGCCGGCGCTACGCCGTGATCGTCAACGAGTTCGGCGAGATCGGCATCGACGGCGACCTGGTGGTCGGCGTCGACGAGGAGGTGTTCGCGCTGAACAATGGCTGCCTGTGCTGCTCGGTGCGCGGCGACCTGATCCGGATCATCGGCGGGCTGATGAAGCGGGCCGGCAGCTTCGATCGCATCCTGGTCGAGACCACGGGCCTGACCGACCCGGCGCCGGTGGCGCAGACCTTCCTGGTCGATGACGAGGTGCGCGAGCGCACCGCCCTCGACTCGATCGTCACCGTGGTCGACGCCCGCAACATCGAGGCGCGGCTGGCCGACAGCGACGAGGCGGAGGAGCAGGTGGCCTTCGCCGACACCATCCTGGTCAACAAGACCGACCTGGCGGACGAGGCCGGGCTGGCGACGGTGGAGGCGCGGCTGCGCGCCATCAACCCGGTGGCGCGGCTGCTGCGGACCCGGCGCTGCGACGCCGATCTCGGCACCGTGCTGGACAATGGCGGCTTCGACCTCGACCGGCTGCTCGGGCTCGACCCCGACCTGCTCGACGGCCACGCCCATCACCACGAGCATGACGAGGGCGTCGGCAGCGTCTCGTTCCGGACCGACCGGCCGCTCGACGGCCGCCGCTTCGTCGACTGGATCGGCATGCTGCTGGCGATCCGCGGCGCCGACATCCTGCGCAGCAAGGGGATTCTCGCCTTCGCCGGAGAGGACCGGCCCTTCGTGTTCCAGGGCGTGCACATGCTGCAGGAGGGCGATTTCGCCCCGGCCTGGCGGCCCGGCCAGCCGCGCGAGAGCCGGCTGGTGCTGATCGGCCGCAACCTCGATGCCGCGGTGCTGCGCGCCGGCTTCGAGGGCTGCGCCGCCGCATGAGCCTGCTGCTGCCGCCGCGCGCCCTGGCGGAGGAGAGGGGCACGAACTGGGCCTGGCCGGCGCCGGTGGTCGCCGCGGCCTTCGACGCAGCCGGGCACCTGGCCTTCGGCCTCGGCGACGGCACCATCCGGCTGGCGTCTCCGGGCATGTCCGAGGCGGTCGCCGTGCCGGCGCATCGCGGTGCCGTCCTGGCACTGGGCGCGGATGTCCGCGACGGTTTTCTCAGCGGCGGCGATGACGGTCGGCTGCTGCGCGTCGCCCCGGACGGGACATTGGCTGAGATCGCCGCCGCGCAGGGCCGGTGGATCAGCGCCGTCGACGCCGCGCCCGCCACCGGTCGGCGCCTCGCCGTCGCCGGCAGCGAGGTGCTGGTGTTCGACGCGGACGGGGCGCCGGTGACGCAGCTGCAGGGCCCGGCCGGGCTTGACGGCGCCGCCTTCGACCCGCGCGGCCGGCGCATCGCCGCGGCGCATTACGGCGGCGTCACCGTCTGGTCGCCGCGCAAGCGTGCCTGGGCCGCGAAGCTGTACGCTTGGCAGGGGGCGCATCTGGCGGTCCTCTGGCATCCGCGGTCGCGCTTCGTCGTCTCGGCGATGCAGGAGAAGGCGCTGCATGCCTGGCGCCTGTCGGACGGCGTGCACATGCAGATGCCGGGCTATCCCACCAAGCCGCGATCGCTGGCCTGGGCCGATGGCGGCAGGGCGCTGCTGACCTCCGGCTCCGAAGGCGTGGTGTCCTGGCGCTTCACCGGCCGCGACGGGCCGATGGGCGGCACCGCCAGCGAAAGCGGCTGGGCCCGCGGCGTGCCGATCACCCGGGTCGCGGCGCATCCGCTTCTGCCGGTGGCGGCGGCCGGCGCCAAGGACGGCTTCGTCGCGCTGATGCCGCTCGACGGCAGCGGCTATGTCCCGGTGCTGCGCCCGAACGGTGCCGCGGTGGAGGCGCTGGCCTTCTCGCCCGACGGGCGCTGGCTGGCGGCGGGCGATGCCGGCGGCCGGGCGACGCTGGTCGACCTGCAGCCATGAGGGACCCGTCCGATGTCGCCACGCGCCGGGCCCGGCACTGGCCCGAGGCGCGGCAGGTGCTGAGCCATCCCGACTTCCACCACGGCTTCCGCGAGGCCCAGTCCGGCCGGCCGTTCGACCACCGCCGCACCGATGCGCTGCCGCGGCTCGGCCAGATCCGCTACGAGAACGGGCGGCAGATCGCGGCCGAATGCGCCGCGCTCGGCCTTGCAGTGGACTGGCCGTCGCCGGGCCATATCCCGCCGGCCCTGAAGCATCTGGTGCTGCGCCGGCTGCGGCCGGGCCGGCGATAGGCTAGGCTGCCGTCCGGTTCCATGCGGGGCGGGGGCGCGCCATGATGCGGATCGACGGCCAGTGCCATTGCGGCCATGTCGCCTATGAGGCGGAGATCGACCCGGAGCGGGTGGGGATCTGCCACTGCACCGATTGCCAGGCGCTGACCGGCTCGGCCTTCCGGGTCACGGTGACCGCGTCGCGCGACCGGATCTGGCTGACCGCGCATGAGCCGAAGGTCTATGTGAAGGTCGGCGACAGCGGCCGCCGGCGGCTGCAGTATTTCTGCCCGAACTGCGGCTCGCCGCTGTTCGTCACCGGCGAGGGCGCCGATGCCGAGACCTGGGGCATCCGCTGGGGCAGCATCCGCCAGCGCGACCAGCTGGTGCCGAAGCGGCAGATGTGGTGCCGCTCGGCCCTGCCCTGGATCCATCATGTCGAGGGCCTGCCGGGCAAGCCCGCGGAGTGAGGCCGAAGTCGGCGCGACGCCGATCTCCTCCTCAAGAACGAGTTGCTGGACCCCACCGGCGCTTTCCGATATCGCAAAGATGTTATACATTAACGTCAATGGTGCCACGCCCGCCGGGCGCTATGGTGCCTGACCTTCTCACGCCATCGGCTGACCCATGACCGTGTCGCATCACCACCCCGCCCACGCCGCCCGCCGGGCCGGGGAGATCGGGCCGTCGGCCCTGGCCGCGCCGGTCGGGGCCCGCCTGCTCGTCGCCTTCGCGCTGATCGCGGTGCTGTGGCTGGCCGTGGCCTGGGCCATGGGCTGGTTCGGAGCCACGCCATGAGCAGTGCGCCCGCCATCGGCCGCATCCGCCTCGGCAACCTGACCGCCGGCTATGAGCGGCACCCGGCCGTCCACCATGTCAACGGCAGCTTCGAGCCGGGGACGCTGACCGCCATCGTCGGCCCGAACGGCGCCGGCAAGTCGACCCTGCTGAAGACCATCGCCGGCCTGCTGGCGCCGCTGTCCGGCCATGTCGACCGCAGCGGGCTGCGCCGGCGCGACATCGCCTATCTGCCGCAGCTGGCGGAGATCGACCGCAGCTTCCCGATCTCGGTCGCCGACACCGTGCTGCTCGGCGGCTGGGTCCGGACCGGGATCTTCGGCGGCGTCTCGAAGGATCTGCGTAGCCGGGCAGAGGAGGCGCTGGAGGCGGTCGGCCTCGGCGGCTTCGAGGCGCGGCCGATCGGCAGCCTCTCCGCCGGCCAGTTCCAGCGCGTGCTGTTCGCCCGGCTGCTGCTGCAGGACGGGCGGGTGATCATGCTGGACGAGCCCTTCACCGCGCTCGACGCCAAGACCACGCGCGATCTGGTCGACGTGGTCCGGCGCTGGCATGGCGAGGGCCGCACGGTGATCACCGTGCTGCACGATCTGGACCAGGTGCGCGAGGTCTGCCCGGACACGCTGCTGCTGGCGCGCGATCCGATCGGCTGGGGCCCGACCGGCGACGTGCTGTGCGCCGAGAACCTGCTGCGCGCCCGTGCCATGGCCGAGGCGTGGCACGATCGCGGCGAACCCTGCCGGCGGAGCGCGGCGTGACGGCGATGTGGGATTTCCTGGCCACGCCCTTTCTCGACTACGCCTTCATGCAGCGGGCGCTGGTGGCCTGCCTGGCGCTGTCGCTGGGCTGCGGCCCGGTCGGCGTGCTGCTGGTGCTGCGGCGGATGAGCCTGGTCGGCGATGCCATGTCGCATGCGGTGCTGCCGGGCGCCGCCGTCGGCTTCCTGGTCTCCGGCCTGTCGCTGTGGTCGATGGGGCTGGGCGGGCTGATCGCCGGCCTGGCCGTCGCCCTGCTGGCCGGCGCGGTCACCCGGGTCACGGCGCTGCGCGAGGATGCCGCCTTCGCCGCCTTCTACCTGATCGCCCTGGCCGCCGGCGTGCTGATCGTCTCGACCCGCGGCAGCAATGTCGACCTGATGCATGTGCTGTTCGGCACCATCCTCGCGGTCGACGACGCGGCGCTGCTGCTGATGGCCGGGATCGCCACGGTGACGCTGATCGCGCTGGCGCTGCTGTACCGGCCGCTGGTGGTCGAATGCTTCGATCCCGGCTATCTGCGCATGGTCGGCGGCGTCGGCGCCCTGGTGCACTTCGCCTTCCTGATGCTGGTGGTGCTGAACCTGGTTGGCGGCTTCCAGGCGCTCGGCACGCTGATGGTGGTCGGCTTGATGATGCTGCCGGCGGCAGCGGCGCGGTTCTGGAGCCGGTCGCTGTGGTCGCTGTTCGCCTGGGCGGCCGGGCTGGCGCTGCTGTCCGGCTATTCCGGCCTCCTGGTCTCCTATCACGGCAGCCTGCCTTCCGGCCCCAGCATCGTGCTGACCGCCGGCGGCTTCTACCTGCTGTCCCTGATCTTCGGGAGGCATGACGGCCTGCTTGCCCGATACCTGCCCACCGCGCATTTCGCGCACTGAACTCCCACGGAGCCTTCGCATGAGGATACCGTTCCGCGCTGGCCTGCTCGGCCTGTCCCTTGCCGTCCTGTCGCTGCCTGCGGCGGCGGCCGACAAGCTGTCGGTCGTGACCAGCATCACCGTCCTCGCCGACATCGCGCGGCAGGTCGGCGGCGACGATGTCGAGGTCCGCAGCCTGGTCGGCCCCAATGGCGACGCCCATGTCTACGAGCCGACGCCGCAGGACGCCCAGGCGGTGACCAAGGCCGGCCTCGTCGTCGTCAACGGGCTGGAGCTGGAAGGCTGGATGGACCGGCTGGTCGCCGCCTCCGGCACCAAGGCCACGGTCGTCGTCGCCACCGAGGGCGTCCCGACCCGGCGGATGGAGGAGGACGGGCAGGAGATCACCGATCCGCACGCCTGGAACAGCGCGGCCAACGGCGCGATCTACGCCGCCAACATCGCCAAGGCGCTGGCCGCCGCGGACCCGGCCCATGCCGCGACCTACCAGGCCAACGGCGCGAAGTACGAGGCCGAGCTGAAGGACCTCGATGCCTGGGCCCGGAGCGAGGTGGCGACCATTCCGCAGGCCAAGCGCAAGGTCATCACCAGCCACGATGCCTTCGGCTATCTCGGCGCCGCCTACGGCATCGAGTTCCACGCCCCGGTCGGCTTCTCGACCGAGAGCGAGGCCTCAGCCGGCGACATCGCCAGGCTGATCGACCAGATCAAGAGCGAGCACATCAAGGCTGTGTTCGTCGAGAACGCCACCGACCCGCGGCTGGTGCAGCAGGTGGCCAAGGCCTCCGGCGCCGAGATGGGCGGCGAGCTCTATGCCGAGGCACTGTCGACCGCGGACGGGCCGGCTTCGACTTACGCGAAGATGTTTCGGTATAACATTTCGCTTCTGGTCGCGGGGATGAAGCAGAACTGAGTGTGTCGTAGGCTGGGTTCGCAGTGGCGAACCCAGCGCTCGTCCGAGCCGATGTTGGGTTCGCGAGCCGCGAACCCAACCTACCAGACTGACGTATCGGCAATCGGTTTGAGCAGCGCAGCGATCTGAGCGACAATAACGCTATGAAGGCAACAGGCGGTCTTGCGGCGAGCCGGGGCGAGCGGCTCGCTACGATCCGAGAGCAGATTGCCGCCGCGGCCGGCAATTCACGGCGGCTGACCGCTAAGGATGTCGCGAAGAGCTTGGACGAACTCCATCAGGAGATCGCAGGCACCCGCGGCGATGCTGCGATCTGATGTCAGCAGCCTTTGAGGTCGACTCTCCGGCCTCTTTAGTCATGGCGATCTAACCCTTCCCCTTCGGCGCAGCCTCCGCCCCGAAGATCGCCTTGGCCAGGCTCATCGTTCCTGGCGGGGTGTCGCGCAGGTAGGGCAGGGGGCGGCACACCTTCATCGCGGCGACGCCGATGCGGACGCTGAGGATGCCGTTGATCGCGCCCTCGCCGGCGCGGCGGCCGAAAGCGCGCAGCAGGCCGGCGCCCAGGAAGTCGCCGAGATAGTCGTTGGCGGCCTCGATGCCGCCGGCGATCAGCAGCGTCGTCGCCACCCGGCGGATCAGCGCCAGCGTCGCGAACAGGCCCGGGCGGAAGCCCTGGATCTCGGCGATCCGCCGGATCATCCGCAGGTTCAGCACGCCCGACACGACCATGTCGACGATCGCGAAGGGCGTCACCGTGGTGATCAGCGCCGTGCGCCGCGCTGTGACGGCGATGGCGGCGCGGCAGGCGGCGTCGATCGGGCGCTGGGCGTGCAGCTCCAAGAG
>NZ_JBQJIK010000190.1:0-996 GCF_052078665.1 Inquilinus sp. CA228
CCCACGGGTGTCCGGTTTAGTTTCAGGCCCATTGGAGGACCAATTGGTCTGGATTGGAGGCAGGGCTAGGCTCGGGTTGGAGCAAGCGGTCGATGCGCCTGCGCTGCATCAGGTTGACGCGGACCAGGCGGGCAAAGGCGAGCGGTGTTTTAACCGTGCTTTGAGCCGCCTGGGCGAGACGCAGCAGCAGGAAGGCGATCAGGGCGACGGCGATGTGGATGCGCACGGCATTCTCCGAGCGGCCGACGAAGCGGGTGATCTTGAGGGTCTGCTTGACCCAGCGGAAGAACAGCTCGATGGCCCAGCGGCGCTTGTAGAGATCGGCGATCTCCTGGGCCGGCGCGTCGAGGTCGTTGGACAGGATCCGCAGCACCTTGCCGGTGTCGATGCGCACGCGGATCTCGCGCACCGCATCGGCCATGGGGTTGCGGCGGCGGCCGGCCTGGCGGGCGGGGAGAAAGCCGATGCGGTCGGACAGGATGGTGCCGCCTTCCGGCACCGGCAGCTCCTCGATCAGCGTGAGTTTCGTGTGGGTCTTGAAGCGGGTGACGATGCGGCAGCCGGCGGCATCCATCTTCGCCCACCAGGCGTAGTCGTAGTAGCCGAGGTCGAAGACGTAGGTGGCGCCGGCCTTGATCGGCATCGCCTGGGCGGCGGTGATGTCGTTGATGTTGGCCGTGGTGACGGAGAGATAGACCGGGCAGTCGGCGTCCGGATCGTAGATCACATGGGCCTTCACCCCGCAGACACCGGCACTGAAGCGGGCCCAGCCGCTCAAGGCGCTTAGCCGCAGGCTGGTCGAGTCGATGAGATAGGTGGTGCCGTCGAGCTCGCGCCGGAGCCCGCGATGCGCCTGGTCGATCAGCAGGCCGAGCAGCCCGGTGAACACCTCGGGGGGCCGCAACGCGTTGGCGTCCGACAGCGTCGAGCGCGCCACCGCTCCGGCGCCCAGGTGGTAGAGCCGCGCCGCATGGCTCTGCAGCGTACCGACGATCT
>NZ_JBQJIK010000191.1:0-906 GCF_052078665.1 Inquilinus sp. CA228
GAGACCGTTTGGAAATTGCGGATGGGGGCTTTCTCGGCGAGCGAGGATATGATTCAAGCTATGGATGTGGACGGAACAGAGCCGTGGCCGGATGGCCGAGATCGCAAAGAAGACCAAGCGCTATCCGTCTGATTTGACGGACGAGGAGTGGGAGCGGATGGCGCCGCTGATGCCCAAGCCAGGGCGGCGAGGCCGTCCACGGGAGGTCGAGTTCCGCGAGGTGATCAATGCGGTGCGCTACCTGGTTCGTTCAGGGTGCGGCTGGCGGATGCTGCCGATCCACTTTGGTCCATGGCAGACGGTCTACGGCTGGTTCCGCGAGCTGGCGCGGCGCTTTCTGTTCCAGACCATCCACGACGTGGCGCTGATGCTGGACCGAGAGCAAGCCGGACGCGAGGCCAGCCCTTCGGCGGGGGTGATCGACAGCCAGTCGGTCAAGGCACCGCACGCTGAAACAAGGGGTTACGACGCTGGCAAGAAGATCGTCGGCCGCAAGCGCCACATTGCCGTCGACACGGATGGCCGGCTCCTGATGGTCAATCTGACGCCTGCCGACATCTCCGACAGTGCCGGCGCCCAGGCGATCCTGGACGGCATCCGCAAGCGCTGGCCCTGGGTGAAGCACCTGTTCGCCGACGGCGCCTATGACCGGCTCAAACTCATGGAAAAGGCCTCTTATCTCGGCTTCGTGGTCGAGATCATCCGCCGATCCGATGACCAAAAGGGCTTTCACGTCCTGCCGCGCCGCTGGGTCGTGGAGCGGACGTTCGGCTGGATGACCAGATGGCGCCGCCTCGTCCGCGACTACGAAAAGCGCATCGACGTCTCGCACGCGATGATCCTCGTCGCCATGGGCGGAATTCTCATCCGACGAAACACTCATCCCTGATTTTCAAAACAGACTCT
>NZ_JBQJIK010000192.1:0-902 GCF_052078665.1 Inquilinus sp. CA228
CAGCATGCCGGCGCCCTCGCGGCCATAGCGGCGGGCGACCAGGGCGCCGGACGGGTCGGTCTCCAGCACCGCGCGCAGGAACTCCCGGCGGCCCGGCTTCTTGCCGTGGCCGAAGCCGGCGGCGACCGGGAAGCGGCGCAGCGGCAGCGGTTCGGCCCCGGCCAGATGCAGCAGCAGCGGCCGCGCCACCAGCAGGAAGGTCACCATCGCCGCGACCGGGTTGCCGGGCAGGCCCAGCAGCGGCACACCGCCGATCTGGCCCAGCGCCACCGGCTTCCCCGGCTTGATCGCCAGCCGCCAGTGGTGCAACCGGCCGCCGGCCGCCTCCAGCGCCGCCTTGATGTGGTCCTCGTCGCCGACCGAGACGCCGCCGGAGGTGACGATCGCATCGGCCTCCGCCGCTGCAGCGGTCAGGGCCGAGCGGACTGCATCGGCCCCGTCCGGCACGATGCCGCGGTTGGCGACATCGCAGCCCAGCCGGCGCAGCAGCGCCGCCAGCAGGTAGCGGTTGGCGTCGTAGATCTGGCCCTCGGCGACCGGCGTGCCGGGGTCGCGCAGCTCGTCGCCGGTCGACAGGTCGTCAAAGTGAAAGGCATAGCCGTCGACCGCGGCGTTGGCGTGCGGCGGCACCGACCGGTCCGCCACCAGATCCTCGGCCAGGAAGCGGTTTTCCGCCGCGGCGAGGGAGACGGTCTCGGCCTCGGCGACCACGGCCAGGCGGGTTCGGAACTCGGCCACGGCCTCCTCGACCGACAGCAGGCGGTCGCCGAGGGCGAAGCAGTCGTCGGCGAGGCGGCCCATCAACCGGCCTTGCGGGCGAAATCGGCGACGAAATCGGCGATCGTCTCGATGTCGTCGCTATCCAGCCGCTGCCGGGCGGGGTCGGCGAACGGGCCGTCGCT
>NZ_JBQJIK010000193.1:0-897 GCF_052078665.1 Inquilinus sp. CA228
GCTGACGCCGATCCAGCGCTGGTTCTTCGGAGCGGAGATCCCGGGGCGGCACCACTGGAACCAGGCGGTGCTGCTGGCGCCGCGCCAGCGGCTGCAGGCCGAGGCGCTGCGCTCGGCCATCGCGGCGGTGGTGGCGCATCACGACGCGCTGCGGCTGCGCTTCACCCAGGGCGCGGACGGCGCCTGGACCCAGGCCTATGCCGATCCGGCGGAGCAGGATTGGCTGTGGCTCCGCAGCGTGGCCGACGAGGCCGAGCAGACGGCGGTGGCGGAGGCGGCCCAGCGCAGCCTGGACCTGGCCGAAGGCCCGCTGCTGCGGGCGGTGCTGGTGGAGCGCCGGGACGGGACGCAGCGTCTGCTGCTGGCGATCCATCATCTGGTGGTGGACGGGGTGTCCTGGCGGATTCTGCTGGAGGACCTCGAGGCGGCCTATGCCATGGCCGGAGAGGCCATCGCCCTGCCGGAGACGAGCAGCAGCTTCGGGTCATGGGGCAAGACGCTGCAGGCTTACGCCGCGAGCCCGGAGCTACTGGCGGAGCTGCCGTACTGGCAGGGCGTGCTGGACGGTCCGTCGGGCTTCCCGGTGGCGCGTCCGGAGGGGGCGAACACGGTGCTGCAGCGGGCGGAGCACCGGCAGCGCTTCGACGCGGCGCTGACCGAGCGTCTGGTGACGGCTGGGCGGGCGTGGCGGGCCGGTGTGGAGGACCTGCTGCTGACGGCGCTGGCGCGGACGCTGTGCCGGCGCAGTGGCGAGGCCTCGGCGCTGGTGGCGCTGGAAGGCCATGGCCGGGAGGAACTGGGCGGGCTGGACCTGAGCCGGACGGTGGGCTGGTTCACCAGCATCTACCCGGTGCGCCTGACGCCGAAGGCGTCGACGGGGGCATCGCCCGCGGCGGA
>NZ_JBQJIK010000194.1:0-885 GCF_052078665.1 Inquilinus sp. CA228
CCTGGGTGTTGGTGCCGATCGAGATGGCGCCCTGGTCGCTCGCGATCGCATTGGTGCCGATCGCGGTCGCCCATTCGCTGGAGGCGTTGGCGTTGACGCCCAGAGCGATCGCGGCACTCGCGGTCGCGCTGGCGGCATTACCCATGGCAGTGGCGCCGTCGGCGCCTGCGATGGCGTTGTAGCCGATCGCCGTCGACTCCGCCCCCGTCGCCGAGGCACCGACGCCGGCCGCCAGGGAGTTGGTGCCGGTGGCGCCGTCATTGGCGTAGTTGGCGCCCTGGGTGCCGCCGTCATTGACGCTGTAGTAGTGCGTCAGCTGGCCGGTGACATCGGTGATCTGGCTGGCGACATCGTCCACCGCCGTGTTGGTGGCGAAGAGCTGCGAGCCGTTCACCGCGTCGGTCGAGGTCGCCGAGAGCCGCCCCGCCGCGACATTGGTGATGGTGCGCTCGGCGCCGGCGCTGCCGACGCTGACCGTGCTGGCCGGCGCCGTCCCGGCGAAGGTGTAGGTCGTGCCGGCAATCGTCGCGCTGGCCGTGCCGACCGCAGCCGCCGTCACCGAGCCCGTGCCCAGCGCCACGTCGCCGGCATTGGTCGCCGAGGCCGCGTCGCCGAAGGCGAGCGAGCCCGCCCCGGTGGCGCTGCTGGCGTTGCCGAGCGCGACCGAGCCCTGGCCCGTCGCCGTGTTGCCACTGCCCAGCGCCAGCGCGCCGGTGCCGTTGACCGTGTTGTTGGCGCCCATGCCCACGGCGCCCGTGCCGGTCACCGAGTTCGGATCGCCGATCGCGACCGCGCCGTCGCCGTTCACCACCTGGCCCTGGCCGATCGCCACCGCCCCGGCGCCGCCCAGCACCTGCGAGTTGGTGCCGATCGCGACCGAGCCCT
>NZ_JBQJIK010000195.1:0-880 GCF_052078665.1 Inquilinus sp. CA228
CTAGGCAGTGTGGACGAATTGACTCAGGTATCGGTTTGAGGATTCCGCCAAGAGACTCGATGTGATTCATGGAATGCCGGCTGGTTCGGAGGTCGGCGATGTTGACGAGAATGACGGAGACGGATTGGACGGTGGTGCTGGAGGTGTTCCGAGCGTCGCTGCCGCGGCGCGGGGCGAAGGGCCGGGATGACCGGTTGTTCCTGGAGGCGCTGCACTATTTCGTGGTCCACAACATCACATGGCGGGCCCTGCCCGAGCACTTCGGCAAATGGAACAGCGTGTGGAAGCGGTTCGACCGGCTGAGCAAGGCGAGCGTCTTCGAGATCTTCTTCGACCATCTCGCATCCCTCTCCTCATCGGCGCATCTGGTGCAGATGTTCGACAGCACCATCGTCCGCGCCCATGTCTCGGCGGCAGGGGCAAAAGGGGGCAGAAGGACCAGGCGCTCGGCCGTTCGCGCGGCGGCTTTTCCACCAAGATTCACCTGAAGACCGACTTCGACGGCCATCCCATCGCCTTCGACCTGACCGGCGGCGAGAAGGGCGACGCGCCGCACTTTCCCATCCTGCTCGGGCTCGGCCCCGACATCGACCCGCGGGCGGCCGTCGCCGACAAGGGCTATGCCAGCAAGGCCAATCGCCAGGCCGCACGCCAGCGCGGTATCGCTCCCGTCATCCCGCACAAGGCCAACGAAAAGAACAAACCCGCCTTCTTTGCCAAGGCGCTCTACAGAGGCCGCGCCCGCATCGAGCAGGCCGTCGGCAAGTTCAAGCGCTTCAAGCGCATCGCCCTACGCTGCGAGAAGACCAAACGAAACTTCGCCTCCTTCGTTGCTCTCACCGCTGCCTTCATCTTGGTCAAATCCGTCCACAGAACCTAG
>NZ_JBQJIK010000196.1:0-836 GCF_052078665.1 Inquilinus sp. CA228
AGAGCGACGGCAGCAGCGTGACCGCCTGGGCCGGCGCCACGCCGGCAAGCTGGTCGCTGGACGGCGACTGGACGGCGGTCTTTCTGATCAACACCGGGACGATGCCGGCGCCGGTCGCGCTGTCGCAGATTCCGGACCAGGGCCCCGCCGCCGCGCTGGCCTTCAGCGGCATGCTGAAGCGGTTCTACGGGGCCGAGGGCATGGTGCTGCTGCAATTGCCGCCCGACACCGGCCCCGGCCACCGCCTGGTCGTGGCCGGGGCCGCCGACGCCACCGTGATCGGCCGCGACGGGCATGTCGCCAGCGGCCGCCGGATCCAGCTGACCGGACCCGGAACCGTGGTGCTGCGCCACGATGCCGGGCTGGTCGCCATGTGGCGCGAGGCCAATGAGGTCGGACCCTGGCCGCAGCCGGAGCTGCAGGACGCGCCGCTGCCCGGCATCCTGCCGCTGACCGGCGAGGCGATGGCCCTGCGGGTGCGGTCGCCGCAGCCCGCCTTGCTGACCGCCCGCACCACCGCGCCGGTGATCCTGGCCGCCGATGGCGACGCACCGGAGCTG
The DNA here is from genome assembly GCF_052078665.1 of Inquilinus sp. CA228. Lineage (NCBI taxonomy): Bacteria > Pseudomonadati > Pseudomonadota > Alphaproteobacteria > Rhodospirillales > Rhodospirillaceae > Inquilinus > Inquilinus sp. CA228. The sequence continues at coordinate 561 of NZ_JBQJIK010000196.1, forward strand.
TTCCCGGCCGGGGCTGAGTTCCACCGCTACCTGCAGGGCGCGTCGCTGCTGCACCTGTTCTCGCCGCAGGACGGGCCGCTGTCCGGCTCGATCGAGCTGGTGGCGACGCCGATCGCGCCGCTGGCCGAGGGCGTCGGCGACGCCGTCACCGTGGCGTCCGGCGGCACCGCCCTGTTCGGCTTCACGGTCGAGAGAAGGACAGCGACATCGGCATCGGCATCCGGGCCGAGCCCGACCGCGCCCGGGTGCGGCTGCTCGACGCCGACGGCAAGCCCC
>NZ_JBQJIK010000197.1:0-794 GCF_052078665.1 Inquilinus sp. CA228
GAGGGGCCGAGACCCGGCGCTCAGAGGACGTAGATGCCGTCGGGCCGTCCGCCGAATCGCCAGCGATGGATCTCGACGCGGTCGTAGAGCCCGGCCTTCGCATAGGGGTCGGTCGCGAGCATGGCCTCGACGTCGGACCGCGATGGCAGCTCGACCATCGCGGCGGCGCCGACCCAGGCCGCGCCGTCATCGGACAGCAGCGGCCCGCCCACGATCAGGCGGTTCTGCCGGTCCTGATCGGCCAAGAAGCTGCCGTGGGCCTCGCGCAGCCCGTCGGCGGCCGCACTCGCGCCCGGCCGGCCATGGGCGATGACGAGGAAGCGCAGATTGGCGTCCGGATCGCCCTTGAACGACCACATCCTGCGGCCGAGCGCATTCCGCCAACGCCGCACCAGGATTTCGGCGTAGACGCCGGCCTTGTGGTTCGGCTCCTCATAGGCGAACACCCGCGCCGCCTCGGCATCGGGCAGATCGACGATGTGGACGCTGCCGGTCGGGGTCTCGCCATCCTCGGCCAGGGTCGGTCCGCGCGCGACCATGCCCTCGGCATAGAAATCCATGAAGGACCAGTGGGCCTCGACCAGCCGCCGGCGCAAATCGAGGGTGCCCGGCTTGTCCCGGCAGTAGACGAAATACTCCACCTCGCCCTCTCGTGCCGTCCTGGGCCCTCAGCGCAGCACAAGCGCGCCGCGGCTGCAACAGGAGGCGACGGACGGGGCGCGGGTTGCGGTCCGCGCCCCGTCCGGTTAGGAGTCCCGGTCGTCGAGGGGCAGCAATGACGACCGGGACTCCTA
>NZ_JBQJIK010000198.1:0-708 GCF_052078665.1 Inquilinus sp. CA228
GCTACGCGCGAGCGCTGAGCAGCCTGTCCGGGCAGACGGTCGGGGCGGTCGCAGCCCTCCGCTACAGCTCGAGCCACGGCTTCGTCACCAACATGCTGGACGAATGCGCGACCTTCGAGGGCGCCGGCCGGACCCAGGACGAGGCCAGCTGCACCTGGGCGCGCGCCTATGGCGGCGTGGCCGACCAGGACAGCACCCGCGATGCGCTGGGCTACCATACGAGCGCCTGGACGCTGCAGGCCGGTGGCCAGCGCGAGATTGCTCCCGCCTGGTTCCTCGGCGGATCCATCGGGTATGAGAGCAGCAGCCTCCGTGGCGATGGCGGCAGCTCGCAAGTCAGCGGCGACAGCCTGCTGCTCGGCGCGACCCTCCGTTACCAGACCGGGCCGTGGCAGGCCTCGGGCGCGCTCGACTTCGGCTATGGCTGGTATGACAGCCGGCGCTCGGTCGAAGCCGGCAGCTTCCGGGGGACCGCCGACGCCTCGCCGAACATCTGGCATGTCGGCGCCAATGCGCGCCTTGCCTACCAGGCGCCGATCGCGGACTGGTACGTGCAGCCCCGCCTCGATTTGCACCTGACCTATGTGCACGGCAACAGCTACACCGAGACGGGGGCAGGCCCATTCGACCTTGCCGTCGAATCCGAGGGCGCCACGGCCTTCACGGCGATTCCCGCGGTGGAGGTGGGCCGGCGCATCCCCATCGGCG
>NZ_JBQJIK010000199.1:0-698 GCF_052078665.1 Inquilinus sp. CA228
TGGCGGATCGCCGAGATGTGGTTGCGGTAGCCGATTTCACCCGGCTCGCCGCCCTCCCAGAAGGCGCCGGCGACATACTGCGTGCCGGCGTGGCGGACCGCCGTCGGCAGGTATTCGTGGTTCCAGGTCGAGCGGAAATGGTCATGGAGGCTGAACTGCCAGCCGGCGCTCATGAAGATGCAGTCGCTCTGCATCTCGAACACCTCGCGCTGCGCCTCCCATTCGTCCGAGCGGGAATGGGCGAAGATCTCGCCCTCCTGCCTGTTCTGAAAATTGGCGGCGTACTCGAAATAGCGGCCGAAATCGCCGTGATCGACGTCCCTGGATACTTCGAGCGCCAGCTCGGGCCGTTGATAGTTGTAATCCTTGAGCTGCACCGATTTGGGAACGGGACGAAGGTCCCTGTGGATGCTCTGGACGCTGGCCATCCGCCCCAGGACCGTATCCGCCATCGGCATGAAGGGCAGGCGCTCTTCCGGGCTCTGGCGTGGCAGGAGCCGGTGGTTGTCGGTGAAGACGACCTTCTCCTTCTCCGATCCCTGCTCGAAATAGTAGAAGATCCCCCAATGCTCGATCAGCCGGTGCAGGAAATCGAGATCGAACTCGTTGTACTGGACCCAGTAGCTGCGTGCCGGGTATTTGTCGCCATTCATCAGGTTGATGGCGAAGTCGTCGCTGGAGAAGCCGAGCGCCTGTGG